>CAUPXG010000018.1:0-25358 GCA_963515155.1 Streptococcus oralis
CTAAATCGTTAGGTCGGGTAACCGGCGCGGGGGTTCGAATCCCCCATTCTCCGTACGTTAAGAGAGCTTCTAGGCTCTTTTTTGTATGTAAATCCCCCTTCTAAATCGTTAAAAGGGGGATTTGTTTATTACCAATTTGTTAGTGATATTTCTCCGCTATTTAGCCAGATAGTATGTTTATCTTCAAGTTCGACTTGAAGTTGACCGGATTCTGAGATTTCTTTTGCAAGACCTTTTGTCAATTTTCCTTCTAGCTGGAAGGTAACTTCTTTTCCAAGAACGATTGATCTTTCTTTATAGATATAAAGTAGTTCATCTGAATCCGTATTGTAGAAACAATTCCATATTTCGCTGATGAGCTCATTACGACTAATTGATGCAGGTGGCATAAATAGGCTGCCTGCTTTTTCTTTTAGGTCATCTGGGAAGTCTGCTATAGAAAAATTTATACCAAGTCCGATAATGACGTCTGTAACCAAGCCTGTCTCAACTGATGTCATTGCTTCGGTGAGAATACCTGCTATTTTTTTATTTTTAAAGTAGATGTCATTTACCCATTTGATATCTACTTCTATCATAGTTAGATTTTTAATGGCTTTGTAGACTGCTGCAGCTACAAGGAGGGTATAGGAAGGGAGTTTTTCATAGGGAAGATTAGGTTGAATATGCAGGGACATATAGATCCCACCCTGAGATGGAGAATAGTAGGGACGCTGAAAGCGGCCACGACCTGCTGTTTGACAGGTTGAAAGATAGAGTGTATTTCCTTTGTTTCCAGCTTCAATCCCTTCTTTTGCATCTGTTTGTGTTGATTTGGTCTCAGGTTTGTAGCGAATGGTTAAGTTGGTTTTCTCCTGAATCAAATCAGGCAATATCAGATCGCCTTGAATAAGCTTGTATCCTCTATTTTTGATACTGTCAATTTCTAGGCCTTCTTGTTGAAGACGTTGGATCGCTTTCCATATGGATGTACGGCTTAAATTCAGTTCTTCTCCGATTTTTTCTCCGCTAACATAATCGTTTTCTCTAGCTAATATTTGGTAGACTAGTTGGTGTGATTTCATTGATTTTCCTTTCTAGCTAAGAGGGAGTGAGAGTATTCATTTCGAGTTTGACTAGGTGTTTTATGAAAAAACTGCTTGTAGGCTTTTGAGAAATGTAAAGGATCTGAAAAACCCACAGAATACGCAATGACTTTGATTGTTTCATTGGTGTGTTCTAGTAACTGTTGCGCACGCTTCATTCGAACGAAAAGTAAATACTCTTTTGGAGAGAGTTGGTGAAATTCTTTAAACACACTAGTTAAGTAACTTCTATGAACCGATAGCTCTTTAGCTAAATCTTGAATGGTGAGCGATCGTGGATAGTGACTATCAATTAATCGTTTGCAGTCAAGATAGAGTTGGTGGGTTGATGAAATATTCTCTTTTTTCTGATTGGGAGCAATCGTTCCTAGATGAAACATTAGTTCATGGAGTTGTCCCATGATGTGGAGTTGAGCCAATTCATTTGATTTTGTAATCTGAGCGAAGCGGACAATATCTGAGATGAGTTTTGCAGTTGTCTGTGTATGACAGTGCTCTGATTGAATTAAGTAGGATTGGTCAGAAATTTGAGATAGAGCAAAGTAGTCAGGTGCCCTCCCTCCAGTGATCCCCAACCAGTAGTAAGCCCAAGGATCCTGGTTATCTGCTTTATAGAATGTTAATTCATCTGGTTTTAGTAAAAAGAAATCTCCTGCCTTTAAATCAACAATTTTCCCCTTATAATGGAATTGACCTTTTCCTTTAGTAATGTAATGGAGTACATAGGTATCTCGAATAGCTGGGCCAAAAGAGTAGTTAGGCGTGCATTCTTCATAGCCGTAAAAGCTAAGAGAAAGATCAATTGTTCCAGTCTGGTATTCTGAAAAAACGAGCATGGGCCACCTCCTACCTAACATTTTACCATACTTTGTATACATTTCTCTATTTTAGAAAGCGCTTTTATGTGATAAAATTTTATCAAGAAATGGATGAGGTACAATTTATGGGAATTCGGATAGAGAATAATCTATTTTACGTTGAGAGTAAAGGTTTAAGTTTGATTATTGAAAATAGGGATGGGTACTTATTATTAAAACATTTAGGAAAGACTATTAAGAACTATAGAGGGGCTAATAGTATTTACGAACGCGATCATGCTTTTTCTGGTAATCCCATAGCTACTAATCGAATCTTTAGTTTGGATACGCAACGTCAGATTTTTGGACAACATGGTTTGGGTGACTTTAGAAATCCAACTTTACAGATTCAACATGATGCAACTGAAGTAACAGACTTTCGATTTGTAGAAGCAAAGATTTTAAAAGGTCAGAATGGTCCACAGGGCTTACCTTCTCCTCACAGCATGGATGCTACAGAGACGCTTGCCTTGATTTTAAAAGATCCTCAAGCTAAACTTAGTCTGACTTTGTATTATACTGCTTTTGATAATGATGCGACAATTGCTAGTTATAGCAAATTGGAAAATAATAGCAATCAGGAAGTTGTCATTCATAAGGACTTTTCTTTCATGGCTGATTTTCCTGCTGCAGCTTACGAAATAGTGACTTTACAGGGAGCTTATGCTCGTGAAAAGACTGTTCGACGTCAACAGGTTGAGCAAGGAATCTTTTCGATTAGTTCGAACCGTGGTGCTTCTGGTCATGCTCAAACACCATCTCTTCTATTATGTGATCAAGGAGTCACAGAGGATGCTGGGAATGTGTTTGCTATTCAGCTGATGTATAGTGGAAACTTCGAAGCTTTTGTCCAAAAAAATCAACTGAATGAAGTTCGGGTGGCTATTGGGATTAATCCAGAAAACTTTTCTTGGAAGTTAAATCCTGAGGAAAACTTTGAAACACCGGTAGCTTTAGTGACCTTTTCAGATCAAGGATTAACTGGTATTAGCCATGAAAGTCAAAATTTTGTACTTAAGCACATTATGCCAAGTCAGTTTTCTAAAAAAGAACGACCAATTCTAATCAATAACTGGGAAGCTACTTACTTTGACTTTCAGAGAGAAAAACTGTTAGAACTAGCTGATGAAGCTAAGAAAGTTGGAATAGAACTATTTGTATTAGATGATGGGTGGTTTGGAAATCGCTTTGATGATAATCGTGCTTTAGGTGATTGGGTTGTGAATGAGAAAAAACTGGGTGGAAGTCTAGAAAGTCTGATTTCAGCTATCCATGAAAGAGGTTTGCAGTTTGGGCTTTGGTTAGAACCGGAGATGATTTCTGTTGATAGCGACTTGTATCGCAAACATCCTGACTGGGCTATTCAGGTTCCAGGTTATGAGCATACTTACTCTCGAAATCAATTAGTTCTTAATCTTGCCAATCCACAGGTAGTAGAATATCTGAAAAATGTTTTAGATGAACTCCTCTCTCATCATAAAATTGACTACATCAAATGGGATATGAACCGCAATATTACTAATCTGGGGAATGGTTCAGCCTACTTGGAAACCCAGATGCAGTCTCATCAGTATATGTTGGGGCTTTACGAACTCGTTTCTTATCTGACAGAGAAACACAGTCATATTCTCTTTGAGTCCTGCTCTGGTGGTGGTGGACGAAATGATCTTGGTATGATGCGCTATTTCCCACAAGTCTGGGCTAGTGATAATACTGATGCTATAGCACGTTTACCAATTCAATACGGTTCATCCTATCTCTATCCAACCATTTCTATGGGGGCTCATGTGTCAGCAGTACCAAATCATCAGATGGGACGAATGACACCATTGGAAACTCGTGGTCATGTAGCAATGATGGGAAATCTGGGTTATGAGCTTGATTTGACAAGTTTATCAGATGATGAGAAAGCTGAGATTGCTAATCAGGTGAACTTGTACAAAGAATTGCGACCAGTAGTCCAGTTGGGAAATCAGTATAGGTTAATCAATCCCGATGCTCCATCCAATGAAGCAGCTGTACAATTTAACTATGGAAATCAAACGATTGTAACCTACGTCCGAGTCCTATCAGTTGTGGAAACAATGGAAACCACCTTGAAACTGAAAGACTTAGAGGTGGAAGGGCTTTATGAGTTGGAAGGGACAAACATTGTTTACTCGGGTGCAGAGCTCATGTATGCAGGTTTAACTGTTACCTTATCACCAGGAGATTTTTTGAGTAGACAGTATAAATTCAAGAGACTATAATAAAAGCGTATAAATTTATCAAGGAGGCATTCCAATGAAATGGTATAAGAAAGCAGGTTTTCTTTTAGTAGCTGGGGCAAGTTTACTATGCCTAGTGGCTTGTGGTCAGAACAATCAATCAGCTGATGGTAAGGTAACGATTGAGTTTTTTAACCAGAAGACCGAGATGGCAGATACCTTGCAAAGGATAGTGGATGATTTTGAAAAGGAACATCCTAATATTGATGTGAAGCTGACTACAGTACCCGCAGCTGGAATTGTTCTAAAGACTCGGATTTTATCAGGAGATGTTCCAGATATTATTAATATCTATCCTCAAAATATGGATTTTCAGGAGTGGGCGAAGGCAGGCTATTTTGCAGATATGACAGGAAAATCCTATCTTGAGAATATCAAGAATGACTATGCCGAAAAGTATGCAATCAATAACAAGATTTATAGTGTGCCTTTAACGGCCAATCTTTATGGAATCTATTACAATAAAACGAAGTTTAAAGAATTAGGACTTGAGGAACCGAAGACTTTTAAAGAGTTTCAAGAGATTGTTAAAAAAATAAAAGATAGTGGGAATTCTCCATTTGCAGTTGCAGGCAATGAAGGCTGGACATTAAATGGTTACCACCAACTTTCTCTCATTACTATTACAGGTAGTGGAGATGCGGCTAATAACTACCTTCGCTTTTCAAAACCAAACGCTATCTCTGCAGATGATGCTATTTTAAAAGCAGATGCAGAACGTCTCGATTTATTAGCAGATAATGCTCAAGATGGTTGGCGTGGTGCCTCTTATAATGATTCGGTGGTAGCATTTTCGAGTGAAAAAGCTTTGATGATGCCACAAGGATCATGGGCATTAGCGGCAATTAATCAACAGGATCCAAAATTTGAGGTGGGGATGTTTGCCTTCCCAGGCGAAGAAGTAGGAAAAGAAGTCACTGTTGGTGCAGGGGACATGGCATTATCAACTTCAGCTACTACCAAACATCCGAAAGAAACCGAAGAATTTATCAGCTATATGACTAGTCCAAAAGCTATGCAGTCATACTATGATGTAGATGGATCACCTGTTGCGGTGAAAGGCATACAGGAAAAAGAAGATTCAGCGCTTGCAGCTATTTCTAAACTGGCATTTACGGACAAACATTATGTTTGGTTGGGCCAACGCTGGAACTCTGAAGAAGACTTTTTTAATCTAAGTACAGGTTACCTGATGGATAAAAATCTGAAAAATATGGCAAACAATCTCAATGCTTTCTTTAATCCAATGAAGGCAGATTTGGACTAGAATAGGAGTTAAGATGATATGGCTATTCGAAAATTCTTAAATAAATACTGGGGTTGGACATTTTTGCTCATCCCGCTTGCTTTACAAGCTATCTTCTTTTACTTTCCAATGGTACAAGGTGCTTTCTATAGTTTGACTAACTGGACTGGATTGACCTATAATTATAAATTTGTTGGTTTGAATAACTACAAATTGCTGATGATTGATGGGAAATTCTTCACAGCCATAGCCTTTACTTTGATTTTAACTCTGGCATTGATTATTGGAGAGATTACGATTGGGGTGGTTGTGGCACGAGCCTTAAATTCTAAGATGAAGGGGCAGACCTTCTTTAGAGCTTGGTTCTTTTTCCCGGCTGTTTTGTCTGGTTTGACAGTTTCCTTGATTTTTAAACAATTCTTCAACTATGGTCTTCCAACGATTGGAAGAATTTTAGGGATTGGTTTTTTACAAGAGAGTCTATTAGGAACACCTGTCGGAGCGGTAGTGGCAACTATTTTTGTTCTTCTATGGCAAGGAGTAGCAATGCCAATTATTCTCTTTCTTGCTGGTCTTCAGAGTATTCCATCTGATATTTTAGAGGCAGCATCAATTGATGGTGCAACAAGTAAACAAACTTTTTGGAAGATTGAATTACCCTATTTGCTTCCAATGATTTCTATGGTTTTTATTCTGGCTCTTAAGTCCGGTTTGACAGCTTTTGACCAGATTTTTGCCTTGACAAGTGGTGGTCCAAATAATGCTACAACATCTCTTGGACTTTTAGTCTATAACTATGCTTTCAAGAGCAATCAATATGGATATGCGAATGCAATTGCCTTGATTTTATTCTTAATCATTGGAATTGTTTCTCTTATCCAAATCAAACTATCAAAGAAATTTGAAATCTAATAGAGGAGTCCTACACATGAAAAAAGAAGAAAAATTGAATCAGTTTTGGAAATATGTCCTCTTGATAGTCGGTGGTATCCTTATACTTGTTCCTTTATTGGTAACAGTATTTAGTTCTTTCAAAATAACTAAGGATATCATGAATCATTTCTTTAGTTTGCCCAATCCTTTTACCTTAAGTAATTATGAACGATTAATTTCGGATGGAATTGGAGGCTATTTCTGGAATTCAGCAGTTATTACGGTGTTATCATTGATTGTAGTGGCTTTCTTTATACCAGCTGCAGCTTATTCCATTGCTCGAAATATGTCCAAGAAAAAAGCCTTTGCAATTATGTATTCGCTCTTGATCTTAGGGATATTTGTTCCATTTCAGGTGATTATGATTCCCATCACAGTTATGATGAGTAAATTCGGTCTAGCAAATATGTGGGGGCTAGTAATACTCTACCTAACTTATGCTATTCCACAGACCCTCTTCTTGTATGTTGGTTATATAAAAATCAGTGTACCGGATAGTTTGGATGAAGCTGCGGAAATTGATGGGGCTGATCGTTTTACAACTTATCGTCGAATCATTTTTCCAATGTTGAAGCCCATGCATGCGACAACCTTGATTATCAATGCTCTCTGGTTCTGGAATGACTTTATGTTGCCACTCTTGATTCTGAATAAGGATTCCAAGATGTGGACTTTGCCTCTCTTCCAATACAACTACCAAGGTCAGTACTTCAATGACTATGGCCCAAGTTTTGCATCCTATATTGTAGGAATTGTAACGATAACTATTGTCTACCTCATCTTCCAAAAACATATCATTTCAGGAATGAGTAACGGGGCAGTGAAGTAAGAAAGTGCTTAGGGAATCTATAATTCCATACATAGACGAAAGGTTCAGCTTGTTGGCAATTCTATGTAGAAAACAAGAAAGTAGTACTTAGTTGCTTGCAGTTTAGTACGAGTTCGATGTGAACAAAAATCTAAAAATATCTTTCATTTACGAAGCCAGGTCATATAAGACTTGGCTTTCATCAGAAAAAGGAGAACATCTATGACCATTCAAAATAAAACTATGTTGATTACTTACTCAGATAGTCTTGGAAATAATCTTAAAGACTTATATGAGAATTTGGAAGAACATTTTGGCGATGCTATTGGGGGAGTTCACCTTCTACCATTTTTCCCATCAACAGGTGATCGTGGATTTGCGCCAGTTGACTATGATGAAGTGGATTCAGCTTTTGGTGATTGGGAGGACGTTAAGCGTTTAGGTGAGAAATATTATCTTATGTTTGACTTTATGATTAATCATATTTCTCGTCAATCTAAGTATTATAGGGACTATCAAGAAAAACATGAAGCCAGTGAATTTAAAGATCTCTTTTTAAACTGGGATAAGTTTTGGCCAGAGAACCGTCCGACACAGTCTGACGTAGATTTAATCTACAAGCGTAAGGATCGTGCACCAAAGCAAGAGATTGTATTTGCAGATGGTTCAGTAGAACATTTGTGGAATACCTTTGGTGAGGAGCAGATTGATCTTGATGTGACCAAAGAAGTAACGATGAGATTCATCCGTAAGACCATTCAACATCTAGCAAGTAACGGGTGTGATTTGATTCGTCTAGATGCCTTTGCTTATGCAGTGAAGAAATTGGATACCAATGATTTCTTTGTGGAACCAGATATTTGGAATTTATTGGACAAAGTTCGAGATATCGCTGCTGAGTATGGGGCAGAGCTTTTACCTGAGATTCATGAACACTATTCGATTCAGTTTAAAATAGCGGATCATAATTACTATGTTTACGATTTTGCCCTTCCAATGGTGACTCTTTATACTCTTTACAGTTCCAGAACAGAGCGTTTGGCCAAGTGGTTGAAGATGAGCTCGATGAAGCAATTTACGACACTAGATACTCATGATGGGATTGGAGTGGTGGATGTCAAAGATATCCTGACTGATGAGGAAATTGACTATGCTTCAAATGAACTCTATAAGGTTGGAGCGAATGTCAAACGCAAGTACTCTAGTGCAGAGTATAACAATCTAGATATCTACCAAATCAATTCAACCTATTATTCAGCACTTGGAGATGATGATGTCAAGTACTTCCTTGCTCGTTTGATTCAAGTTTTTGCTCCAGGCATTCCTCAGGTTTACTATGTGGGTCTATTAGCAGGAAAAAATGACTTGAAATTTTTAGAAGAAACCAAAGAAGGTCGAAATATTAATCGTCATTACTATAGCAACGAGGAAATAGCAGAAGAAGTTCAACGTCCTGTGGTGAAGTCTCTTCTCAATCTATTTTCTTTTCGTAATCAATCAGAGGCCTTTGACCTAGAAGGGACTATTGAGATAGAAACACCAACAGCTCACAGCATTGTAATCAAACGTCAAAATAAAGACAAGTCCGTAACAGCAGTAGCAGAAATTGATTTGCAAAGTCAGACCTATCAAGTAGTGGAAAACGGCAGAAAAATTCAGTTCTAGTGCTATATTGATGATAGAATTTTTTGTGGTGAAAACGTGTTCATTGTTCCCAAATGACGGAAAAAATGGTAGAATATAAAGATAGTTTAGCATTTATCTTCTGGAGAAATCCAGAACAGAAAGGATCCGTTTTGAAATCAATTGGATTACTGGATAAGATAAGAGGGCTTTCGAAAAAAGATTTCTTTTTATATTTGATGATCATAAGTATCTTTTTACCTTTTTATTTATTCTTAGGGCTCTTTGCTTTATATTTGATAGGTTTACTTGTTACTGGGGAGATGAAGGGAATTATCAAAGGATTGGCCAAACATCCTGTACTTCTCTTTTTTATTGCCTACAGTAGTATCATCTCTATCGTCGCTAAGAATTGGCTTGGATTGGTTGCATCTTTACTGATGTTTCTCTTCCTCATTTTCTTTAGTTTCTACCAGAAACGTCTGACACATGCTTTCTTTCGACTGATACTGCAGACAATCTTGTTTGGTAGTGTGCTCTCTGCGGCTTTTGCTACTTTGGAGCATTTCCAAATTGTAAAGAAATTTAACTATGCCTTTCTTTCGCCCAATATGCAGGTATGGCATCAGAATCGGGCAGAAGTGACCTTTTTTAATCCTAATTACTATGGAATTATTTGTTGTTTCTGTATCATGATTGCCTTCTATCTCTTTACAACGACCAAGTTGAATTGGTTGAAGGTATTCTGTGTGATTGCAGGCTTTGTTAATCTCTTTGGATTGAACTTTACGCAAAATCGAACTGCCTTTCCTGCTATTATCGCTGGAGCCATCATTTATCTCTTTACAACCATTAAAAACTGGAAGGCCTTTTGGCTTAGTATCGGGGTCTTTGCGATTGGCTTGAGTTTCCTTTTTTCTAGTGATTTGGGAGTTCGGATGGGGACTTTAGATTCCTCTATGGAAGAACGCATTTCTATCTGGGATGCTGGGATGGCCTTGTTTAAGCAAAATCCTTTTTGGGGGGAGGGGCCATTGACCTATATGCACTCTTATCCTCGGATAAATGCTCCTTATCATGAACATGCTCACAGCCTTTATATTGATACGATTCTGAGTTACGGAATTGTGGGAACCATTTTATTAGCTTTGTCTTCTGTTGCTCCTGTTCGTTTGATGATGGATATGAGTCAGGAGTCGGGGAAACGTCCAATTATCGGTCTTTATCTATCTTTCCTTACAGTGGTTGCTGTGCATGGAATCTTTGACTTGGCCCTTTTCTGGATTCAGTCAGGCTTCATTTTCTTGTTAGTTATGTGCAGTATTCCATTGGAGCGTCGAACTTTGGTATCAGACATGACGGATTAAGTTTATAAGATTGAAATCTTCTACCTTGAGTAGGAGATTTTTTACTGAGAAAAATTAGTTCTAAATCGAAATAGTTGACAGTTAGAATAATAAGTATTATAATGTTTTCATTCGTATCGATATGGAAATAAATTGGAGGTTTCATGAAATATTGTCATTTGGTAGCCCATCATATTCGTTTGTTGAATGGGCGGATTTTTCAAAAGTTACTGAGACAAGACCCTGACTCTCTTTATCGGAGTGAGCAGGGAAAGATTTTAGCGGTTTTATGGAATAGTAAGACGGGCTGTGCAACTGCGACAGATATTGCGCTTGCGACTGGGCTTGCTAATAATACGCTGACGACTATGATAAAAAAGCTAGAGGAACAAAATCTTATAACTGTCAGTCCGTGTGGAGAAGATAAGCGTAAGAAGTATTTAGTTTTAACAGAGTTGGGCAAGTCCCAGAAAGAAGTTGGGCAACGTGTCAGTCAGAGATTGGATACTATCTGTTACAAAGGATTTTCAGAAGAGGAAATTAGGCAGTTTGAAGCCTTTCAAGAAAGAATTTTGGCTAATCTGAAAGAGAAGGAAAATGAGGTTTAGAGTGGGATAAATTAGTTATTAAAAGTTTGGTAACTTGACTAATCGAGGGAAGTTTTAAATTGAGGACAAAGAATGATTGAATATAAAAATGTAGCGCTACGCTATACAGAAAAAGATGTTTTGAGAGATGTCAATTTACGGATTGAGAATGGAGAGTTCATGGTTTTAGTGGGTCCTTCTGGATCTGGTAAGACGACCATGATCAAGATCATTAATCGTCTTTTGGAACCGACTGATGGAAATATTTACATGGATGGCAAGCGCATCAAAGACTATGATGAGCGGGAGCTTCGTCTTTCTACTGGTTATGTTTTACAGGCTATCGCTCTGTTTCCCAATCTAACGGTTGCGGAAAATATTGCTCTCATTCCTGAGATGAAGGGGTGGAGTAAGGAAGAGATTGCGAAGAAAACAGAAGAGCTTTTAGCTAAGGTTGGTTTACCGGTAGCTGAGTATGGGCATCGTTTGCCTAATGAATTATCTGGTGGAGAACAGCAACGGGTCGGGATTGTCCGTGCCATGATTGGTCAGCCTAAGATTCTCCTCATGGATGAGCCCTTTTCAGCCTTGGATGCTATTTCGAGAAAACAGTTGCAGGTTCTGACGAAAGAATTGCATAAAGAGTTTGGGATGACAACGATTTTTGTGACCCATGATACGGATGAAGCTTTGAAATTGGCGGACCGTATTGCTGTCTTGCAGGACGGAGAGATTCGTCAGGTGGCGAATCCTGAGACGATTTTAAAAGCTCCTGCAACAGACTTTGTAGCAGACTTGTTTGGAGGTAGTGTTCATGACTAATTTGATATCAACTTTTCAGGAGCGTTTTAGTGATTGGGTAACAGCTCTATCTCAACATTTGCAGTTGTCACTTTTGACCTTGTTACTAGCTATTTTTATTGCTATTCCCTTGGCTGTTTATCTTCGCTATCATGAGAAGTTGGCGGACTGGGTCTTGCAGATTGCAGGAATTTTCCAGACTATCCCGTCTCTGGCCTTGTTGGGGCTCTTCATCCCCTTGATGGGAATTGGGACCTTACCGGCCTTGACAGCTCTAGTGATTTATGCTATTTTCCCGATTTTGCAAAATACCATCACTGGGCTGAAGGGAATTGATCCGAGTCTGCAAGAGGCTGGGATTGCCTTTGGGATGACCAGATGGGAACGTCTCAAGAAATTCGAAATTCCACTTGCCATGCCTGTTATGATGTCTGGGATTCGGACGGCAGCGGTCTTGATTATCGGTACGGCGACCTTGGCAGCCTTGATTGGTGCTGGGGGACTGGGTTCCTTTATCCTTTTGGGAATTGACCGCAATAATACCAATCTGATTTTGATTGGGGCCCTTTCTTCTGCAGTGCTTGCCATTGCCTTTAACTTCCTACTAAAAGTGATGGAAAAAGCAAAATTGCGGACGATTTTCTCTGGTTTTGCCTTGGTGACCATATTACTCGGTCTGTCTTATAGTCCAGCTCTATTAGCTCAAAAAGAGAAAGAAAACTTGGTGATTGCTGGAAAATTGGGACCGGAACCAGAAATTTTGGCCAATATGTATAAATTGTTGATTGAAGAAAATACCAGTATGACTGCGACTGTTAAACCGAATTTTGGGAAAACAAGCTTCCTCTATGAAGCTCTGAAAAAAGGGGATATTGATATCTATCCTGAATTTACTGGTACGGTGACTGAAAGTTTGCTTCAACCAGCACCTAAAGTAGGTCATGAACCAGAGCAGGTTTATCAAGTGGCGCGTGATGGCATTGCCAAACAGGATCATCTGGCTTATCTCAAACCTATGTCTTATCAAAACACATACGCTGTAGCTGTTCCAAAAAAGATTGCTCAAGAATATGGCTTGAAGACCATTTCGGACTTGAAAAAAGTGGAAGGACAGTTGAAAGCAGGCTTTACTCTTGAGTTTAATGACCGTGAAGATGGCAATAAGGGTTTGCAGTCTCTCTACGGACTCAATCTCAACGTAGCGACCATGGAGCCAGCTCTTCGCTATCAGGCAATTCAGTCAGGCGATATTCAAATCACAGATGCCTATTCGACCGATGCAGAGTTGGCGCGTTATGATTTACAGGTCTTGGAAGATGACAAGCAACTCTTCCCACCTTATCAAGGGGCACCACTTATGAAAGAAGCTCTTCTCAATGAACACCCTGAGTTGGAGCCAGTTCTCAATAAATTGGCTGGTAAAATTACTGAAAGCCAGATGAGCCAGCTCAACTATCAAGTCGGTGTTGAAGGCAAGTCAGCAGAACAAGTAGCCAAGGAGTTTCTCCAAGAACAAGGTTTGTTGAAGAAATAGATTGAAAATGTCAAACTCAACTTCTTTAAATGACCATACAGAAGAATGCTCAGACAATCTTGTCTGGGCTTTTTTGGTGTCAGAATTAATGATTTTCATTTTTAAATGGAAAATAAGAGGAAATTTTCAGGATTTTCTAAAATTTTACTGTAAATACACTTGACTATTCAGAAATTAGGTGTATAATGTGTTGTGAACTACTTAACAAATAAGGATTTTCAGCTCATGTCTACTAAGGATGGAAATCTTGTGTATAGCCAGTTCAGGAGATATATAATAGAGCGTTGCGTCCGAAAGTCTATACAGACACGGCTCTTTAAAAACAAAAGGAGAAAATATGACGACTTATTTGCAAACAAAACTCAAGAATATCAAAATTACTCTCGGTGAAATGTCTGGTGGTTACCGCCGTATGGTTGCTGCTATGGCTGATTTAGGATTTTCAGGAACCATGAAGGCTATCTGGAATGACCTCTTTGCCAATCGTAGTTTTGCCCAGTGGCTTTACCTGCTAGTTTTAGGAAGTTTTCCAATCTGGCTTGAGTTGATTTATGAACACCGCATTGTTGACTGGGTTGGGATGATTTGTAGCCTGACTGGGATTATATGTGTCATCTTTGTATCGGAAGGTCGTGCTAGTAACTACCTATTTGGTTTGATTAATTCCATCATTTATCTGGTGCTTGCCCTTCAAAAAGGCTTCTATGGTGAGGTTTTAACAACTCTCTATTTTACAATTATGCAGCCAATTGGTCTCTTGGTTTGGATTTATCAAGCCCAGTTTAAGAAAGAACAACAAGAGTTTGTCGCACGTAAACTAGACGGCAAGGGTTGGACAAAGTATCTTTCTATTAGTGTTCTTTGGTGGTTGGCCTTTGGGTTCATTTATCAGTCTATCGGAGCCAATCGTCCTTATCGCGATTCCATCACAGATGCGACCAATGGGGTGGGGCAAATCCTCATGACAGCTGTTTACCGTGAACAATGGATATTCTGGGCAGCTACCAATGTCTTTTCAATCTATCTCTGGTGGGGAGAAAGCCTGCAAATCCAAGGGAAATACCTAATTTATCTCATCAATAGTCTAGTTGGGTGGTATCAGTGGAGCAAGGCAGCAAAAAGCTCTTAAAAAAGTAAAAAAGGATCAGATGATCCTTTTTTGTGTTAGAGCAAAATGAATAATACCGTAATGACAATAGCACTCGTTATACGAATAATGTGGTGCGATATATGTTGATTTTCTTTCTGTTGGCCGTTCCAGTAGGCACCATAGCAGACGATACTCGAACCCACAATCCATAGTAGAATGGTTGCCAGTGGGACGAAGTAAAAGATAGCTAGAGCCAGAGAAGTGATGCAACTGCCGACCAAGATGCACGTGTTTCCCAGACTGTAGTTCTTTTGTTTCATGGCTGAAAAAGCAGCAGCAAGGTGAAGTAATGAGAATGCGAGAGCTAGTACGATTGTTAGTATTCCTAGAATCATCGAAGTTAACATAGTTGGTTCCTTTCTGAGTTACAGGCTTAGTTATCAAGTGGAGTTGTAGAGGTCATCTCCATTACATCAAGGTAAAATCTCACCACTTGCTCTTCGGTATAAGATTTTCCTTTTTTTAGCCACCAAGTCAGGGTCTCGATAAAGTTCGTCACAACAAAATGTTTGAGGTAGGAGGCCGGTATGCTCGGATAGGCCTCTTGCAAATCCTCCGCTACCATGGGGTAAACATGGTGTTCAAGTTCCTTGTGTAGTTGGCGGAGAAAGTAGTCGTTTTTGGAAAAAAGAAGACTAGTGACATGGTCCTGGTTTTTCTGAAAATGTAAAAAGATATGTGCGAGGTAGTTCTCGGTAGTAAAGTGTCCTTCCCTTTCAAAGAGATGATGAAAGAGGTAGCGACAGAGTTCATCCAAAAGCAGTTCCTTGCTCTCGTAGTGACAGTAAAAGGTCGAGCGCCCAACATCTGCCAAGTCAATGATATCTTGGACAGTAGTAGCATCATAGCCCTTGTCGTTCAAAAGTTGTAAAAAAGCTTGATAGATGGCTTTTTTCGTCTTGCTGACTCGACGGTCTCTTTTTGGCATATAGACACTTGAGACAAACTGTTCAGAACTGAATAAGGCTGACAGTTTGCTTCTATCCTTTCTTTGGATTTTATTAGATAATACAAATGAAGGAAGTATGTATATACCCATTATACCAAAGGAGGGAGAGAAATGAGTTCTAAAACATCTATCTGGTTAGCTTTTTTCTTAAATTTAAGCTATGCGATTGTTGAGTTTATCGCAGGAGGAATCTTTGGGTCAAGTGCAGTTCTTGCTGATTCTGTTCATGACTTGGGAGATGCTATGGCCATTGGCCTATCAGCCCTTTTAGAAACAATTTCAAATCGTGAAGAGGATAGTCGTTACACCTTGGGGTACAAACGTTTCAGCCTTTTAGGGGCCATGCTAACGGCTGTGATTCTTATGATAGGGTCTGTCCTAGTGATTTTGGAAAATATAACTAAACTTTTTAATCCACAGCCCGTTAATGATGAAGGCATCCTCTGGCTAGGAATCATTGCAGTAGCTATTAATGTGCTAGCTAGTCTAGTAGTTCGTAAGGGAAAGACAAAGAACGAGTCAATTCTGAGCCTGCACTTTTTGGAAGATACTCTTGGTTGGTTGGCTGTCATTCTAATGGCGATTATCCTCAAATTTACAGATTGGTATATCCTTGATCCACTCTTATCTCTTGTCATTTCTATCTTCATTCTAACAAAAGCCATTCCTCGCTTTTGGAGTGCACTCAAGATTTTCTTGGATGCTGTGCCAGAAGGGGTAGAGACAAGTGATTTGGAGAAAGATTTAGAGGCTCTGGCTAATGTCAAAAGTGTCAATCAACTTAGCATTTGGTCCATGGACGGTCTAGAGAACAATGCTGTTGTCCACATTTGTATCAAGGACTGGGAGCAGATGATGGAAACAAAGAATCAAGTACGTCAGCTCTTAGAAGAAAGGGGCGTACAGAATATTACGATCGAAGTGGACAGCAGTCAAAGCAATCATGCGCAACATAAGCGGAGGGTGAGAGAGTTAGAGCAGAAGCATGGGCATCATTAGTAGAAAAACGATCTCGCTAGAGGTCGTTTTGTTATCCTATTCATTCCTTGTACTTTCTCTCAGAGTCAGTCTTGTTCCCAGCATAGTCAAGCTAGGGATTTTCCGACCGTGGAGAACTTCCTTGTTAAGAATATCCATACCTGCTCGGCCCATTTCCTCGGTATAGACAGTGATGCTAGAAAGAGGAGGATAGACCTGCTTGGTCAGGCTAGTGTCGTTAAAAGAAATGAGGCTGACGCGATCTGGTAGGCTGATTCCTGCTTCTTGGAGGGCACGGAGGGCACCGATGGCTAAACTATCGCTGGCTGCGAAAAAGGCTGGTGGGAGTTGGTCTCCTAAGCTCTGAATGGCCTCCTTCATCAAGTCATAGCCAGACTGGGCAGTAAAGCTCCCTTGAAAGACCAGTTCTTCATGGTAGATTCCTTTTGCTTGGGTAATGTCTTTGAAATTTTCTAGCCGCTTATCCTGGATGATTTCTTCTTGGTCGGTTGTTTCCTCAAGGCCTGTTAAAATGCCAATCCGATCCAGTCCCTGACTGAGGAAATGGTCTACAACTTGTTTCACAGCAGTGTAAAAGTCGGTGATAATACAGGTATGACCTAGTGAGAGGGTGTCACTGTCTATAAAGACTAAAGGTTTTTGGTATTCTTCAAAGGCAGAAATCTGAGCACGGCTAAATTTTCCGATGCAGAGAATGCCAATCACTTCCTCGCTCAGTGTAAAAGGATGGTCATTAAAATAGCGCAAGATGTCATAGTCCAACTCTTGGGCTCTTTTTTCAATACCGAGACGAATCTGATAGTAGTAGAGATCGTCCAGCTCCCCTTGTTCGCTGACCCATTGGATAATGGCAATCTTTTGCTTGGGTTTGTGGGATTCGCCTGTCTTTAGATGCTTAGTATAGCCCAGCTCTTCAGCGACAGTTAAAATACGGTGTCTGGTTTCTTCTGTAACAGATAGACTCTGGTCGCGATTGAGGACACGGGATACGGTCGCGATAGAGACAGAGGCTAGCTGTGCAATGTCTTTTAATGTAGCCATAAATCCTCCTCCTTTTAGGTTAGTATATCATATTTTTCTTCTTTTTACTGATTGTTTAGTAAAATTTTAGTAAAAAGGATTGACCTTGGTAAAAGCCTTGGATATAATAGAAGAAAACGATTACACGTTAAGGTGACTTAACGGACAGTCAAAGGAGAATTTATATGACACAAGATCTTACTACTGAAGCCATTCGCAAAGACTTTCTTGCCGTTTTTGGTCAAGAAGCAGACAAAACCTTCTTTTCACCAGGTCGTATCAATTTGATTGGTGAACACACGGATTACAATGGTGGACATGTTTTCCCAGCAGCTATTTCCTTGGGAACTTATGGGGCGGCTCGCAAACGTGACGACCAAGTTTTGCGTTTCTACTCAGCCAACTTTGAGGACAAAGGCATCATCGAAGTGCCTCTTGCTGACCTCAAGTTTGAAAAAGAGCATAGCTGGACCAACTATCCAAAAGGGGTTCTTCATTTCTTGCAAGAAGTTGGACATGTGATTGATAAAGGTTTTGATTTTTATGTTTATGGGAATATCCCAAATGGTTCTGGCTTGTCATCATCAGCGTCCTTGGAACTTTTGACAGGGGTTGTGGCAGAGCATCTCTTTGATTTAAAACTAGACCGTTTGGATTTGGTAAAAATCGGAAAACAAACGGAAAATAACTTTATCGGAGTCAACTCTGGTATCATGGACCAGTTTGCCATCGGTATGGGTGCTGACCAACGTGCTATTTATCTCGATACAAATACGTTAGAGTACGAATTGGTGCCGCTTGATTTGAAGGACAATGTCGTTGTCATCATGAATACTAACAAACGTCGTGAACTGGCGGACTCTAAGTACAATGAACGCCGTGCTGAGTGTGAAAAAGCAGTAGAAGAATTGCAAGTTGCCTTGGATATTCAGACCTTGGGTGAATTGGACGAGTGGGCCTTTGATCAATATAGCTACCTGATCAAAGACGAAAATCGTTTAAAACGTGCTCGCCATGCTGTGCTTGAAAACCAACGTACCCTTAAAGCTCAAGCAGCCCTTCAAGCAGGTGATTTGGAAACATTTGGTCGCTTGATGAATGCGTCACACGTTTCTCTTGAGCATGATTATGAAGTAACTGGCTTGGAATTGGATACCCTTGTTCATACGGCTTGGGATCAAGAAGGTGTTCTCGGTGCTCGTATGACAGGAGCAGGTTTTGGCGGATGTGCCATTGCCTTGGTGCCAAAAGATACTGTTGAGGCCTTTAAGGAAGCTGTTGGCAAGCACTACGAGGAAGTCGCTGGATATGCTCCAAGCTTCTATATCGCTGAAGTTGCAGGTGGCACTCGCGTCCTTGACTAGTTAAAAGGAGGCTCTATCGTGACCTTAGTAGATAAATTTGTAACGCATGTCATTGCTGAAAATACCTTTGAGGAAATGGATCGAATCTACCTGACCAATCGTGTTTTGGCTCGAGTGGGCGAAGGTGTTTTGGAAGTTGAGACGAATCTGGAGGATTTGATTGACCTCAAGGACCAGCTGGTTGAGGAAGCCGTTCGACTAGAGACAATTGAGGATAGCCAGATTGCGCGTGAAATTCTCGGTGCTGAACTGATGGACTTGGTGACCCCTTGTCCAAGTCAGGTTAATCGTGACTTCTGGGCAACCTATGCCCACTCTCTTGAGCAGGCGATAGCAGATTTTTACCAACTCAGCCAGAAAAATGACTATATCAAGCTCAAGGCCATTGCTAAGAATATCGCTTATCGCGTTCCATCTGACTACGGAGAACTTGAGATTACCATCAACCTCTCTAAGCCTGAAAAGGATCCAAAAGAGATTGCGGCAGCCAAGTTGGTGCAAGCTAGCAATTACCCACAGTGTCAACTCTGTCTAGAGAATGAAGGCTACTATGGTCGAATTAACCATCCGGCTCGCAGCAATCACCGCATAATCCGTTTTGAAATGGCGGGTCAGGAATGGGGCTTCCAGTATTCGCCCTATGCTTATTTTAATGAGCACTGTATTTTCTTAGATGGCCAGCATCGTCCCATGGCTATCAGCCGTCAGAGTTTTGAGCGTCTGCTGGCTATCGTAGAGCAGTTTCCAGGCTATTTTGCGGGTTCGAATGCCGACTTGCCGATTGTGGGAGGCTCTATTCTGACTCATGACCACTATCAGGGAGGCCGTCACGTATTTCCTATGGAATTGGCTCCTCTGCAAAAGACATTTCATTTTACTGGATTTGAGCAGGTCAAGGCTGGGATTGTCAAGTGGCCGATGTCAGTGCTGCGTTTGACTTCGGATTCCAAAGAGGATTTGATCAACTTGGCTGATAAGATTTTGCAGGAATGGCGCCAGTATTCAGATTCTGAAGTGCAGATTTTGGCAGAAAGTAATGGAACACCACACCATACTATTACACCCATTGCCCGTAAACGCGATGGACAGTTTGAATTGGACTTGGTCTTGCGGGATAATCAGACATCGCAAGAGCATCCTGATGGCATCTATCATCCCCACAAGGATGTCCAACATATCAAGAAGGAAAATATCGGCTTGATTGAGGTCATGGGCTTGGCTATCCTGCCACCACGTCTGAAAGCAGAAGTGGAGCAAGTTGCCAGCTATCTTGTAGGCGATGATGAAGCAGTTGCCTCTTATCATCAGGAATGGGCAGACCAGCTCAAAGATCAACATCCGGACCTAGCGGATAAAGAAAAAGCCCTTGAAATCGTCAAGGACTCTGTAGGCGCTATCTTTGCGCGTGTTCTGGAAGACGCAGGGATTTACAAGCAGACGGAACAAGGACAGGCAGCCTTTATGCGCTTTGTAGAGCAGATTGGAATTTTACCAGACTAGGAGCTTTCTCCTTGCACAGTCCTATAAAAAGTAGTATCATAGTGTCGTTTGAACTATCAGGAGGAAACGATGAAAGATTTTCATTTTGACGCTATATCTGCCTTTGAAAATTACGAAATTGAACAAATGAGAGATGGTCATGTTGTGGTGACGACAAAAGTAGTGGACTCGTCGCTCAACTATTATGGCAATGCCCATGGTGGCTATCTCTTTACCCTTTGTGACCAGATCAGTGGTTTGGTGGTTATCTCGCTGGGGCTTGATGGAGTGACACTCCAATCCTCTATCAACTACCTCAAGGCAGGAAAACTTGACGATGTACTGACCATTAAAGGAGAATGTGTCCATCAAGGTCGCACAACCTGTGTCGTGGATGTCGATATTACCAATCAAGAAGGCAGAAATGTCTGCAAGGCAACCTTTACCATGTTTGTCACAGGCCAGCGGTCAGCAGAAAGACAGGTGAGGATATAGATAAACAAAAAAGAGGCTCGCACCTCTTTTTCTTATTTCTTCTTCCGGTTTAATACTGCATTGAGGACAATGGCCAGTATGCTGGCTACGACGATTCCATTTGAGAAGAACATTTGGAAGGCTGTTGGCATGCTGACAAAGAGATTACTATTATTGAGTCCGACACCTGCAGCGATGGAGACAGCTGCGATAAGGAAGTTATGTTCATTGTTAGCAAAATCAACGCGGGCGAGGATTTGCATCCCTTGAAGGGAAACAAAGCCAAACATCACCAGCATGGCCCCTCCAAGAACAGGGCTCGGAATGATTTGGGCGAGGGCACCAAACTTAGGAAGGAGTCCAAGGAGGACTAGGAAACCAGCAGCGTAGTAGATTGGCAGGCGGGTCTTGATACCAGATAATTTAACCAAACCAACGTTTTGTGAAAATCCTGTGTAAGGGAAGGTGTTAAAGATTCCTCCGAGAAGTACGGCCAGACCTTCTGCACGGTAACCGTTGCGCAGGCGCGTGCTGTCGATTGGGTCATTGGTGATATCAGACAAGGCCAGGTAAACACCAGTGGATTCAACCATGGAAACCGTTGCAATGATACACATCATGACGATGGATGAGATTTCAAAAGTCGGTACACCAAAGTAGAGGGGAGTTGGAACATGGACAAGCGGTGCTGCCGCAACAGGGGAGAAATCAACCAAGCCCATGGTAGCAGCAATGGCAGTTCCAACAACCAACCCAATCAAAATGGAGATAGACTTGATAAATCCTTTGGTAAAGATGTTGATCAAGAGGATGATTAGAACAGTGATAGCTGCAAGCAAGAGACTTTGACCAGTTGGCTCTGGAACGTTATTTCCCATATTTCCAATAGCGACAGGAATCAAGGTTAAACCAATCGTGGTAATGACAGAGCCTGTTACGATAGATGGGAAGAGATTGGCAACTTTTGAGAAAATGCCTGAAATCAGAACCACATAAATCCCTGAAACGATAAGGGCACCAAACATAGCCCCGCTACCGTGGCTCTGCCCAATCATAATTAAAGGAGCGACGGATTGGAAGGCAACCCCGAGAACGACTGGTAGTCCAATCCCAAAGTATTTGTTGAGTTGGAGTTGGAGGAAGGTGGCCACCCCACACATGAAGATATCTGTGGAGATTAGGTAGGTCAACTGCTCAGCTGAATAGCCAAGAGCTGTCGCAATCATGATAGGAACCAGGATAGAACCTGAGTACATGGCTAGTAAGTGCTGCAAGCCAAGAACAGCTGCTTGTGAATGTTTTTCTTGTTTTTGCATTAGAGATCTGCCTCCTTAAATACGACCTGACCATTTTCGAAACGATCCAAGCGAGCCAGTGATAGGACTGGATATCCTGCTTTTTCAAGCAAATCACGACCATCTTGGAAAGATTTTTCAATCACGATACCAATCGCTTCAACTTTTGCTCCGGCTTGTTCGATGATTTGGATCAAGCCTTTGGCAGCTTGTCCATTTGCTAGGAAATCATCGATAATCAAGACCTTGTCCTCTGGTGAAAGGAATTTTCCAGCGATGGAAACGGTGCTGGTCACCTGCTTGGTAAAGGAGTAGACTTCTGCAGTTAAGATTCCTTCATTCATGGTGATGTTTTTAGCTTTCTTGGCGAAAATCATGGGAACGTTCAAGGCTTCAGCTGTAAAAACGGCTGGGGCAATGCCTGACGCTTCAATGGTTACGACCTTGGTAATGCCAGCAGCAGCGAATTTTTCCGCAAATACCTTACCAATCTCTCGCATCAAGCTAAAGTCAACTTGGTGGGTTAGAAAGGAATCCACCTTGAGGATATTGTCCTCCAAGATATGCCCATCCTCAAGGATGCGCTCTTCTAATAATTTCATAAGACCTCCTAAAGTCTAAAAGATGCTTCATTTGCTTGTCTAGAGTTTCTACTATGTAATAGAAAAAGGACCTACTTAATCCCCTAAGTAAGTCCCCAAAATAGGCATGGCCAAAACCATACCTCCAGCTGACATACTCATTGTTAGGTGTTCCGGCACCTTGTAGAAACGTCGTGCCAATTCACGACATAAACAAGTAAAATGATATTCAATTTTAAACAGGCTGCTGCCAATGTTTATATTTTACACCAATTAGCTTTATAAATCAAATATTTTGTTAGTAAATAGATCATAAAAGCGAACGAATAAAAGGCTGCAATGCTAGATAGTATTGTAGCCTTTTATTCTTCTATTCGCTAAATCTTAAAAAATAGCCATCTGGATCCAAGACTGCAAATTCGTGAGGATAGATGTAGTGATCCCCAACACGAAATGTTCTCTTAGTCAAAGGACGATAAATAGGATAGTTGGCCTCCAGCAGTTTTTGGTGGAGCTGAGGGACATCTTCAATACCAAAGGAAATATTGACACCGCGCCCGAAAGGATAGGTTAGTTGGGCTAATTCTTCTGCGCTGCCTTCTTCTAGCATAAGTTGGCAGTCTTCAAGCGAGAGGAAGAGAAATTTCTCCTCTGGACGCTCGTATTCGACAGAAAATCCTAGCAGGTCGCAGTAGAAGTGGCGTGATTTTTCGATGTCAGATACTACAAATTCAGGAATGACAGCTTGATAGTCCATTCGTTTTCTCCTTAGAGTTCAATCTCCATGACAATGGGTGTGTGGTCTTGGCGCGCACCGGAGTCAATCATATCAGACTTGGTTACCTTGTCAGCCACGCGGTTGCTGGTCAGCCAGTAGTCGATTCTCCAGCCTGTATTGTTGATTTTAGAAGTCTTGCTACGTTGTGCCCACCAAGTGTAGCGTTCTGGAACATCGCCATGAACATGACGGAAGGTGTCGGTAAATCCAGTTGCCAAAAGGTTGGTAAATCCAGCACGTTCCTCGTCGGTAAATCCAGGTGAACGGCGGTTGCTGGCAGGATTTGCAAGGTCGATTTCATTGTGGGCTACATTGTAGTCACCGGTCGCAAGGACTGGTTTTTCTTTGTCTAGTTCAGCCAAGTACTCCGCATATTTGACATCCCAGACTTGGCGTTCTTCCAAACGTTTGAGGCCGTCGCCAGCGTTTGGAGTGTAAACTTGGGTCACGAAAAATTCATCAAATTCTAGAGTGATGATGCGACCTTCTAAGTCCATGGTAGAAGGGGCACCGATTTCTGGAAAAGTGACAGTGGGTGTGAGTTCTTTCTTATAAAGGAACATGGTTCCAGCATAGCCTTTGCGGGCAGGTTCTTGAGAAGAACGCCACGTGTTTTCGTAGTTTGGAAAGAGTTCAGCTAAAATTTCCAAGTGTTTTTTAGTAGGACCCTTGGCAGAAAGCTTGGTTTCTTGGATAGCGATGATATCAGCATTTTCAGCGACCAAGGTTTGTAGTACTTCTTGGGACAATTTGGCACGAGTTGAGTCACTAGTTAGGGCAGCATTGAGGGAATCAATATTCCATGAGATGAGTTTCATAAAGTTACCTTTTTCATTCAGATTATAGATTTTATTATACCAAAAAAAGGTCCATTTCCCCAACGTATGGCTTGAAAAATCACTCTCTTTCGTTTATAATTAAGAATGATTTTATGAAAGGGAGTGAAAATAAATGAAATTTTACTCATATGACTATGTACTTAGCCAAATCAGTCAGCAAAATGGCATCATGATTGGCTTTGGGATTGTGCTCATAGCTATCACAGGATTTTTTGCTTTTAAAGCCTATCGAGATAAAAAGGGGACTAAGTTTCGGGAATTGGTCATGATTTTGGCCTTGACCTTGGTGGCCATGCTTTTGGTGACAATCTCAAAATACCAGACCAATCAAGCCTCTAACAACCAATTTCAAACTTCACTTCATTTCATAGAGGTTGTTTCCAAAGACTTGGGAGTGGATAAATCAGAAGTTTATGTCAATACTTCTGCAGCCACTGATGGAGCGCTTGTCAAGGTAGGTCCAAATTTCTACCGCGCCATGAACGGGAGCCAACCAGACAAGTATCTTTTAGAGAAATTAGAATTGCATCAAACAGACGCTATTGAATTGGTGGAGGTAAATAAATGACACTCAATTATATGGAAATTTTAATCAAACTGGCCTTGGGTCTTTTCTCGCTTGTTTTTGTTATCAATGTGACAGGAAAGGGAAATCTGGCGCCTAACTCTGCGACAGACCAAATTCAGAACTATGTTCTCGGTGGTATTATCGGTGGGGTGATTTACAATAGTTCTATTAGCATTCTGCAGTACGCAGTGATTTTGATGATGTGGACGATTTTGGTCTTGACCCTCAAGTGGCTCAATAACAATGTTCGTTTTGTCAAACGCTTGATTGATGGAAAACCAACTCTCCTTATCAAAAATGGGCAGATTGACCCAGAAGCCTGTCGTTCAGTTGGTTTGTCTGCAGCAGAAGTTGCTCTCAAACTTCGTAGCCAAGGGATTTTCCAGATGAAACAGGTCAAATGCGCTGTGCAGGAGCAAAATGGCCAACTCATCGTGGTCCAAATGGGGGATGAAAATCCTAAGTATCCAGTTGTGACTGACGGTGTGATACAAGTCGATGTTTTGGAGTCGATTGGTCGTAACGAAGAGTGGTTGCTTGATAACCTCAGCAAGCAAGGGCATGACAATGTAGCCAATATCTTTATCGCTGAGTATGACAAGGGTGCGGTCACAGTCGTAACCTATGAATAAGAAAAACCTGGGGTCTTGGCCTCAGGTTTCTATTTGCAATCAGAAAGGGATGTTATGTCCATTATTCAAAAACTTTGGTGGTTTTTCAAGTTAGAAAAACGCCGTTATCTAGTCGGGATTGTGGCCCTGGTTTTGGTTTCCGT
>CAUPXG010000019.1:0-24493 GCA_963515155.1 Streptococcus oralis
GCTAAAATCTTACAGACCTTTGCGGAATTTAAGGGAAAATAGTGTAGAAGGAGGTCTGAACCTCCTTTTGTAGTATAATGGAGTGAGAGGGAAATAACGATGAAAGTGATTGATCAAACTTTACTAGAAAAAGTCATTGTGGAACGGTCTCGTCACAGTCATAAGGGAGATTTCGGTCGTCTGCTCTTGCTGGGAGGAACCTATCCTTATGGAGGTGCTATCATCATGTCAGCCATTGCAGCTGTAAAAAGCGGCGCTGGTTTGGTGACTGTTGGCACGGATAAGGAGAATATTCCGGCTCTGTACAGTCATTTACCTGAGGCCATGGCATTTTCTCTTCAAGACCAGCAATTGTTAAAAGAACAGTTAGTAAAGGCAGAAGTTGTCTTGTTAGGTCCGGGTTTGCGAGAGGATGCATTTGGAGAAGAACTCGTAAAACGGGTCTTTGACAGCCTTAGAAAAGACCAGATTTTGATTGCAGATGGCGGTGCTTTGGGCATCTTAGCAAACGGCCAGTTACCGTTTCCTTCCAGTCAGCTCATCCTAACTCCCCACCAAAAGGAATGGGAAAGATTATCTGGTACAGCTCTTGACCATCAAAATACAGAGACGACTGCTAGGGCTCTTTCATCTTTTCCACAAGGAACGATTCTAGTCGAGAAGGGGCCAGCAACTCGTATCTGGCAAGCTGGCAAACCTGAATACTATCAGTTACAGGTTGGAGGCCCCTATCAAGCAAGTGGTGGGATGGGAGATACTCTGGCTGGGATGATTGCAGGTTTTGCAGGTCAGTTTCACCAAGTCAGTCTCTATGAGAGAGTGGTGGCAGCAACTCACCTTCATTCAGCTATTGCGCAAGAACTAGCTCAAGAAAACTACCTTGTCTTGCCTACCGAAATTAGTAAAGCTCTTCCGAAAACAATGAAAAAAATATCTCAAAAAGGCAACTGATACCTTGGTTGTCTTTTTATATTGATGTAACTATCCTGTTAAGTTTTTCAAACATCTCAGAACTGGCAAGCAACTGCTGAACTTGCGAGAAATTCTCACTTTTAAGGTCTTGATTTTTAATCGAACTCGAAAGTGAAGTAAGATTGTTATCAAAGTTGAGGGGTGTCAAATCATGCTTTTTTTGATATAATTTTTAATGATGAATGCGAGAAATAATCGGTATGTGGTCGTTGATTTAGAGGCGACTAGCACCGGAAGCAAGGCAAAAATTATTCAAGTAGGCATTGTGGTGATTGAGAATGGCGAAATCGTCGATCAGTATGCGACTGATGTCAATCCCCATGAACCCTTGGATTCTCATATCAAAGAATTAACGGGTCTGACCGATCAGCGTTTGGCTGCAGCACCAGAGTTTTCTCAGGTAGCTGGAAAAATTTTTGAATTGGTTAAGAACGGTGTTTTTGTTGCGCATAATGTTCAATTTGATGCCAACCTCCTTGCGGAATTTCTTTTTTTTGAAGGCTATGAATTGCGCACTCCACGGGTGGATACTGTTGAGCTAGCCCAAGTTTTATACCCTCAGTTTGAAAAGTACAATCTAGGTATTCTTTGTCAAGAGTTGGGTATTGAACTGGAACAGGCCCATACTGCCCTGTCTGATGCTCAGGCGACAGCAGAACTCTTGCTTTACATGCGTCAAAAACTCTTTGAGTTACCTAAAGGGCTCTTAGAAAGCTTGTTAGACCTTGCAGATAACCTTCTCTATGAAAGCTATCTAGTGATTGAGGAGGTCTATCAGCAACAATCTCTCCTCTCCTCTCCGGAATTGATAGAACTACATGGGCTTTTCCTGAGAAAGGAAAGCAAAGCCTTAGTCCCACGAATGTTTTCCAAAGATTTTGCTAAAAACATTTCCTTATTGGGCTTGGAGGAGCGTCCGCAACAGCTGGATTTTGCGGAGAAGATTGAGCAATTATTGGAAGAGAACCAGACTTCCTTTATCCAAGCCCAAACGGGACTGGGCAAGACTTATGGTTATCTTCTCCCAGCTTTGAACTTGGAGAGTCAAGCAGGGATCCTAGTGAGCGTTCCGACCAAAATTCTTCAAAATCAAATCATGCAAGAAGAAGGTCAGCGTTTAAAAGAGGTCTTCCATCTGGAAATTCATAGTCTCAAGGGGCCTCAAAATTACTTGAAATTGGATGCCTTTCACCAAATTCTCTATCGATCAGAGTCCAATCGCCTTTTCACACGATTTAAAATGCAACTGCTCATCTGGCTAACGGAGACAGATACAGGTGACTTGGACGAAATCGGGCAGCTTTATCGCTACCAGCACTTTCTGCCGGAACTAGTCCACGATGGCAAGCTTTCAAAGAAAAGTTTATTTGCTACGGAGGATTTTTGGAAACGAGGGCAGGAAAAGGCCAAGACCAGTCGCGTTCTCTTGACTAATCATGCCTATCTGGTCACTCGTTTGGAAGACAATCCAGAGTTTGTCGACAACCGTTTGGTGATCTTGGATGAAGCTCAAAAAATGCTGCTAGCTCTTGAAAATCTGGCCCAGCAGGCTTACCGCCTTGAGGAACTTGTAACTCAAATCGAAAAGTCCTTGGAGTCAGAAGAAGATTTGATTCAGAAACGCTTGCTTGAGAGTATAGGTTTTGAATGTCGTTACTTGATGGAGCAGTATCAATCAGGTCTGAAGAATGGAAAGTGGTTGGATTCTCTTGAAGAGTTGCGCCAGCATTTCTCGGAGTTAGCTCTCCCAGAGTATCGAGAAATTGCAAACTTTTTCACGTCAGACCGTGAATTTTGGCTTGCTACAGCCGAGAAATCGAGCAAGGATGTCTTGATTTGTTCAAGCAAAAACGGTCGCTTTATACTAGCAGACTTATTGCCAGAAGATTGTAGGCTCCTAGGAGTATCGGCCACTCTTGAAATCAGCAATCGGGTTTCCCTAGCAGATTTATTGGGATTTCCGGATGCTCCGCTTGTTAAGCTTGATGTAGCAAAACAGGAGCAACAAGAAGTCTTTCTAGTCAATGATTTTCCTCTTGTGACAGAAGTTTCGCCTGTTGACTATGCTAGTGAAGTGGCTTCTGTCATTCGAAGTTTACAAGCCTTTCAAGAACCCATATTGGTTTTGTTTACTTCAAAAGAAATGCTGCTGGCAGTTTCGGACCTGCTCGACCAACCGCATCTGGCTCAGTATAAAAATGGAGAACCAAGCCAACTAAAAAAACGTTTTGAAAAAGGTGAACGCCAGATCTTGCTTGGAACAGGTAGTTTCTGGGAAGGGGTTGATTTTTCAACCCATCCTTGCGTGATCCAAGTGATTCCGAGATTGCCTTTCCAAAATCCCCATGAACCGTTAACCAAAAAATTAAACCAAGAGCTGCGTCAAGAAGGGAAAAATCCTTTCTATGATTATCAGTTGCCGATGGCGATTATTCGGCTAAAACAAGCTCTGGGCCGTACTGTTAGAAGATCTGACCAAGGTTCGGTTGCTGTTATCTTAGACAGTCGTGTCGTTAGCAAGCGTTACGGCAAACAAATCGCCCAGGCCTTGTCAAAAGAAAGGGCTGTTCAGGTTCTTTCTAGAGAACAGCTAGAGCCTGCTGTAGCTGATTTTCTCCAATCTCGTCGCAATAGAATGAAAGAAAAATCCAAGAAAGAGAAAAGGTAAAAAATATGAAACGTTCCTTCGACTCTCGAGTCGATTATAGCCTCCTCCTACCAGTGTTTTGTTTACTGGTGATTGGAGTAGTGGCCATTTATATAGCAGTTAGTCATGACTATCCAAATAATGTATTACCAATTCTAGGTCAGCAAATCGCTTGGATTTCCTTGGGCCTTGTCATTGGTTTTGTGGTCATGTTCTTTAATACCGAGTTTTTATGGAAGGTGACTCCCTATCTTTATGGTCTAGGGCTAGCTTTGATGATCCTACCTCTTGTTTTCTACAATCCAAATCTTGTAGCGTCAACAGGTGCCAAGAACTGGGTATCGATTGGTGGAACGACACTCTTTCAGCCATCGGAGTTCATGAAGATTTCCTATATCTTGATGTTGGCTCGAGCCATTGTAAGATTCACTCAAAAACACAAGGAATGGCGACGAACTATTCCCTTGGATTTCCTATTGATTGGTTGGATGATTGCCTTTACCATACCAGTCTTGATCCTCTTAGCCCTACAAAGTGACTTGGGGACTGCCTTGGTCTTTGTAGCTATTTTTTCCGGTATGGTTCTCCTTTCAGGTGTTTCGTGGAAGATTATCATTCCTGTTTTTGCGACAGGAGTGACTGCAGTTGTAGGCTTCATGGCCATCTTTATAAGCAAGGATGGACGTGCCTTCTTGCATCAGATTGGGATGCCAACCTACCAGATCAACCGCATCTTGGCTTGGCTCAATCCCTTTGACTTTGCACAAACAACAACATATCAACAGGCGCAGGGACAAATTGCGATTGGAAGTGGTGGCTTGTTTGGACAAGGTTTCAATGTGTCCAATCTCCTCATTCCAGTACGTGAGAGTGATATGATTTTCACCGTAATTGCAGAAGACTTTGGCTTTATTGGTTCAGTCTTTGTGGTTGCTTTATACTTGCTTCTCATCTACCGGATGTTGAAGATTACGCTCAGGTCAAATAACCAGTTCTACACCTACATTTCGACTGGTTTTATCATGATGTTGCTCTTCCATATCTTTGAAAATATCGGTGCCGTGACAGGCTTACTTCCTTTGACAGGTATTCCTCTGCCATTTATTTCTCAAGGGGGCTCCGCAATTATTAGTAACCTCATCGGTGTTGGTCTCCTCTTGTCTATGAGTTACCAGACCAATCTAGCAGAAGAGAAAAGTGGAAAAGTTCCATTCAAACGAAAGAAAGTCGTCCTAAAACAAATCAAATAAGGAGGCCACTATGGCAAAAGTTGCAGTTATCTTAGCAAATGGCTTTGAAGAAATCGAAGCCTTGACAGTAGTCGATGTCTTGCGTCGAGCAAACATTTCCTGTGATATGGTAGGATTTGAGGAGCAGGTGACGGGATCACATGACATTCGGGTAACAGCCGACCGTATCTTTGATGGTGATTTGTCTGACTATGACTTGGTAGTTCTTCCAGGTGGCATGCCAGGATCAGCTCACCTACGGGATAATCCAGCCCTCATTTCTGAGATTAAAGCCTTTGATCAAGCTGGAAAGAAAATTGCAGCTATCTGTGCAGCTCCAATCGCTCTCCATCAAGCAGGTGTCCTGAAAGACAAGCACTTTACTTGTTATGACGGAGTTCAGGAGCAAATTACTGATGGAATTTATCAAAAGCAAACAGTGGTTGTAGATGGTAATCTAACAACTAGCCGAGGACCGTCAACCGCACTTGCCTTTGCCTATGAATTGGTAGAGCAATTGGGAGGAGATGCTGAAAGTTTACGAGACGGCATGCTCTATCGAGATGTCTTTGGAAATCAACAGTAAAACGAGAGGCGGACTCTCGTTTTTTTATTTACTCTATGTCTAAAAAATGTTTCAGATGATTGTCTTGCGATTTTATATCAATCTTTTATAAATCAATCAAGTTTTGTCCAGAACTTTGTCTAGCATAAGAAGGAAATCTATCTCTAGAAATGTTAGTGTTTTCAAGTTGTTAGATAGAATACTTCAGATTGTTTCTGAAATCAAAAGATTCTTGAAAAAGATAGAATATTCAACAAATGCTATATTAAGATACTTTATCGTGTGAATTAATCTGCTTGTATTAATTTGAAATATAAAGTACTTTCTCTGTAATGTAATTGAAACGTGTTACTAGTATATTAAAATTAGTAAGAATTTTTTGCATATACGAAACTGGGGGAGTGATATGTTGGAAACTTTTGGAAAAATATTCAAAGTCATTAGAGAATCAAAAAAAATGTCCCTGAAAGAGGTAGCTGCTGGTGATATTTCCGTGGCTCAGCTATCCCGTTTTGAACGGGGAGTCAATGGGATCACACTTGATTCTTTTTATTGCTGTTTAAAAAATATGGCCGTTTCCCTAGAGGAGTTTCAGTATGTTTACCATAATTACATTGATTCAGATGATGTGCTGTTCTCAAAAAAAGTAGCTGATGCATATCAGGAAAACAATGTTGTCAAGCTCCAAAATATTTTGTCAAGCTCAGAAGCTTTGACCGAACAGTTTCCTGAGAAGAAAAACTATAAACTCAATACAATCATTGTCAGAGCTCTTCTGTCTTCCTGTTGCCCAGATTTTCAGATTAGCAAGAAGGATATAGAATTTCTGACGGATCATCTCTTTTCTGTTGAGGAGTGGGGGCGTTATGAACTCTGGCTCTTTACAAACAGTGTTGATTTGATGACCTTGGAAACGCTGGAAACCTTCGCTAGTGAGATGATCAATCGTACCCAGTTTTATAACAACCTACCTGAAAATCGCCGCCGTATTATCAAGATGCTACTTAATGTCATTAGCGTCTGTATAGAAGGAAACCATCTGCTAGTTGCTATGAGGTTTCTCAATTATCTCGATCACTCTAAAATTCCTGAAACAGATCTATATGATCGAACGCTGATTAAGTATCATAGGGCTCTGTATGCCTACAAGGTTGGGAATACTAATGCTCTCAGTGACATCGAGCAATGCCTATCTTTTTTTGAATTTTTAGATTCCTTTGGTGTTGCCCAAAAGCTTAAAGAACAGTTTGAAAGAATCTGTCTTTCATAGTTGTAGATGTGCAACAAAAAATGATCATTTTGAAAAATATACTAGAATAAGGGCATAACTTTATACTAAATTCAGAAGGAGGCTTTATGATGGAGAAAAAGATTCATTATAAGATGCATAAAGTTAAGAAAAACTGGGTAGCCATTGCTTTGACTACCTTGGCCCTTATTGTAGCACCAAAGGTACTTGGTCTAGAACCAGGCGTTGTCCATGCGGATGATGTAAAGCAGGTTGTAGTTCAAGAACCTGCTACAGCTCAGACTAGTGGTCCGGGTCAGCAAACTCCAGCCCAAGCTAACGTAGCTTCTGAGAAAGAAGTAGAAAAAGCAACCCCTGCAGACAAGGTGACAGGCGATGTTGCTGCTAGTGAAAAACCTGCTAAACCAGCAGAAAATACGGAAGCAACAGTTCAAACCAATGCTCAAGAGCCTACCAAACCAGCAGATACGAAAGAAGCATCTACTGAAAAGGCTGCTGTTGCTGAAGAAGTTAAAGCTGCTAATGCAATCACAGAAACTCCTAAAACTGAAGTAGCAGACCAGAATAAACAAGCAGGGCCAAAAACTGCCCAAGAGCAAGATGACAACAAGCGAGAAAAAACGGCTGTTGAAGACAAGATTGTTGCAAATCCAAAGGTTGCAAAGAAAGATCGCTTGCCCGAACCTGCTCAAAAACAAGGAGCAATAGCTGAAAGAATGGTGGCAAATCAGGCTCAACCTGCACCTGTAAATGCTGACCATGATGATGTCCTATCTCATATTAAGACCATTGATGGTAAAAATTACTATGTTCAGGACGATGGTACAGTTAAAAAGAACTTTGCAGTTGAACTTAATGGGAGAATACTTTATTTTGATGCAGAAACTGGTGCCTTAGTTGATTCAAATGAATATCAGTTCCAACAAGGAACCAGCAGTCTCAATAATGAATTCTCCCAAAAGAATGCTTTCTATGGTACGACTGACAAGGATATTGAAACTGTAGAAGGTTATTTGACAGCAGATAGCTGGTATCGTCCAAAGTTCATCTTAAAAGATGGAAAAACATGGACGGCATCGACAGAAACAGACTTACGTCCTCTTTTGATGGCTTGGTGGCCTGATAAACGTACTCAGATTAATTACCTCAACTATATGAACCAGCAAGGTCTGGGAGCAGGTGCTTTTGAAAACAAAGTGGAACAAGCTCTCCTGACAGGTGCTTCTCAGCAGGTTCAGCGCAAAATTGAGGAAAAAATTGGTAAAGAAGGCGATACCAAATGGTTGAGAACGCTGATGGGTGCCTTTGTCAAAACCCAGCCAAACTGGAATATCAAGTCAGAGTCTGAAACAACTGGTACTAAAAAGGACCACTTGCAGGGTGGAGCTTTGCTTTATACTAATAATGAGAAGAGCTCTCATGCTGACTCTAAGTTCCGTCTGCTTAACCGTACCCCTACTAGTCAAACAGGTAAACCTAAGTACTTCATTGACAAGTCAAACGGTGGTTATGAGTTCTTGCTCGCTAACGACTTTGACAACTCTAATCCAGCTGTTCAGGCCGAACAACTCAACTGGTTGCATTTTATGATGAACTTTGGAAGCATCGTAGCCAATGATCCGACTGCTAATTTTGATGGAGTTCGTGTCGATGCGGTGGACAATGTCAACGCAGACTTGCTCCAAATCGCATCTGACTACTTCAAGTCTCGCTACAAGGTGGGAGAAAGTGAAGAAGAAGCCATCAAGCATTTGTCTATCTTGGAAGCTTGGTCTGATAACGATCCTGACTACAACAAAGATACTAAAGGCGCTCAACTAGCAATTGACAACAAGCTACGCTTGTCCTTGCTTTATTCATTCATGCGTAATCTATCTATCCGTAGCGGAGTAGAGCCTACGATTACAAATAGTCTAAATGACCGTTCTTCTGAAAAGAAAAATGGCGAACGGATGGCTAACTATATCTTTGTTCGGGCTCATGACAGTGAAGTACAAACCGTTATTGCTGACATCATCCGGGAAAATATCAATCCAAACACGGATGGTTTGACCTTTACTATGGATGAACTCAATCAAGCCTTCAAGATCTACAACGAAGATATGCGCAAGGCAGACAAGAAGTATACGCAGTTCAACATTCCAACTGCTCATGCTCTCATGCTCTCCAATAAAGACTCTATCACTCGGATCTACTATGGTGACCTCTATACCGATGATGGTCAATACATGGAGAAAAAATCTCCTTACCACGATGCTATTGATGCCTTGCTGCGTGCTCGTATTAAGTATGTAGCAGGTGGACAAGACATGAAAGTCACATATATGGGTGTACCTCGTGAGGCTGATAAATGGTCTTACAATGGTATTTTAACGTCTGTTCGCTATGGTACTGGTGCCAATGAAGCAACAGATGAAGGAACAGCAGAAACTCGTACTCAAGGGATGGCAGTTATTGCTTCAAACAACCCTAACCTCAAGTTAAATGTATGGGATAAACTGCAAGTCAATATGGGAGCAGCCCACAAGAATCAATACTATCGCCCTGTACTTTTGACGACCAAAGATGGTATTTCCCGTTATCTAACTGACGAAGAAGTGCCGCAATCGCTCTGGAAGAAGACAGATGCTAATGGTATTTTGACCTTTGATATGAATGATATCGCAGGCTACAGCAATGTACAGGTTTCTGGATATCTGGCTGTTTGGGTACCAGTTGGCGCTAAGGCAGATCAGGATGCTCGTACAACAGCAATCAAGAAGAAAAATGCTAGTGGTCAAGTTTACGAATCTAGCGCAGCCCTTGATTCTCAGTTGATTTACGAAGGATTTTCTAACTTCCAGGACTTTGCAACCCGCGATGACCAATATACCAATAAAGTCATTGCTAAAAATGTCAACCTCTTCAAGGAATGGGGAGTAACTTCATTTGAGCTACCACCTCAGTATGTATCTAGCCAAGACGGTACTTTCTTAGATTCTATCATTCAGAATGGTTATGCCTTTGAAGACCGCTACGATATGGCCATGAGCAAGAACAATAAATATGGATCTTTAAAAGATTTGCTCAATGCTCTTCGTGCGCTTCACAGTGTCAATATCCAAGCCATCGCGGACTGGGTACCAGACCAAATCTATAACCTACCAGGTAAGGAAGTGGTAACAGCAACACGTGTCAACAACTACGGAACCTACCGCGAAGGCGCAGAAATCAAGGAAAAACTCTATGTAGCTAATAGTAAGACCAATGGGACTGATTTCCAAGGTAAGTACGGTGGGGCCTTCTTGGATGAGCTTAAAGCTAAATATCCAGAAATCTTTGAACGAGTACAGATTTCCAATGGTCAAAAGATGACAACAGATGAGAAGATTACCAAGTGGTCGGCTAAGTACTTCAATGGTACCAATATCTTAGGTCGTGGGGCTTACTATGTTCTTAAAGACTGGGCTAGCAACGACTATCTCACTAACAAAAATGGGGAGGTGGTACTGCCTAAGCAATTAGTTAATAAGAATGCTTACACAGGATTTGTTAGTGATGCCAATGGTACCAAGTTCTATTCAACTAGTGGTTATCAAGCTAAAAATTCCTTTATCCAAGATGAAAATGGAAATTGGTATTACTTCGATAAACGAGGTTATCTTGTAACAGGTGCTCATGAAATTGATGGCAAGCACGTTTATTTCTTGAAGAATGGTATTCAACTTCGTGATTCTATCCGTGAAGATGAAAAAGGTAATCAGTACTACTATGATCAAACTGGTGCCCAAGTTCTCAACCGTTACTACACTACTGATGGTGAAAACTGGCGTTACTTTGATGCCAAGGGCGTTATGGCTCGAGGTCTTGTCAAGATAGGAGATGGACAGCAATTCTTTGATGAAAACGGCTATCAGGTTAAGGGCAAGATTGTGAGTGCTAAGGATGGTAAACTTCGTTACTTTGACAAGGATTCAGGGAATGCTGCTACAAACCGCTTTGCCCAAGGTGATAACCCAAGTGATTGGTACTATTTCGGAGCAGATGGAGTTGCTGTGACAGGTCTTCAAAAGATTGGTCAACAAACACTTTACTTTGACCAAGATGGCAAGCAAGTCAAGGGTAAAATCGTGACACTTTCAGATAAGAGTATCCGTTACTTTGATGCCAACTCAGGGGAAATGGCAGTCGGCAAGTTTGCAGAAGGTGCCAAGAGCGAATGGTATTACTTTGACCAAGCTGGTAAAGCAGTGACAGGTCTTCAAAAGATTGGCAAACAAACACTTTACTTTGACCAAGATGGTAAACAAGTCAAGGGTAAAGTAGTAACTTTAGCTGATAAATCCATCCGTTACTTTGATGCCAACTCAGGAGAAATGGCAGTCGGCAAGTTTGCAGAAGGTGCCAAGAACGAATGGTATTACTTTGACCAAACTGGTAAAGCAGTGACAGGTCTTCAAAAGATTGGCAAACAAACACTTTACTTCGACCAAGATGGCAAGCAAGTCAAGGGTAAAATCGTGACACTTTCAGATAAGAGTATCCGTTACTTTGATGCTAACTCAGGAGAGATGGCAACCAACAAATTTGTCGAAGGTTCCCAAAATGAGTGGTACTATTTTGACCAAGCTGGAAAAGCAGTGACAGGCTTGCAGCAAGTTGGTCAACAGACTCTCTATTTCACGCAAGATGGCAAGCAAGTCAAAGGAAAAGTTGTTGATGTGAATGGAGTTAGTCGATATTTCGATGCCAATTCAGGGGATATGGCTCGAAACAAATGGATTCAACTTGAAGATGGAAGTTGGATGTATTTTGACCGCGATGGTAGAGGTCAAAACTTCGGAAGAAACTAAGCGAATTTAGCTCAACAAAAATCAAACTTTATCTGACGATATACAAAAACGATAACTCCTTTAAAGGACGTTATCGTTTTTTACCTGTTTGGAGAATAAATTACAATTGAAAAGAAAGATGGAATCATTGGAAAATGTAATGAATTAACAAGAGATTCCATATTGGAATAATCTTTTCCTGCACTCTATTGAGGTATTCAAAGCAATGAGGATTCTATTTTTAAAGTTTGGAAATCCAAAAGCGTTTCGTTTGCGAATAATGACGCGATTGTTAGTAGTTTCTATTTTTTAATTTGTACATTTGAGATAAGAAAGATTTTGCTTGATTATTCATAGAGGAGCTATTCTTCACAAAAAAGGCTCCATAGATGCATTAGTGTTTTACTCTCTATAGAAATTATAGAGCCGAAAAATCTAGGAAATCATCGCTTTTTTCATAAAAAAATGGTATAATGAAGGGTATGAAATATCACGACTATATATGGGATTTAGGTGGTACCCTATTGGATAATTATGAGACTTCTACAGCAGCCTTTGTAGAAACCTTAGCCCAATATGGAATAGAGCAAGAACACGACCGTGTCTACGAAGCTTTGAAGGTTTCGACAGCTTTTGCCATCGAGAAGTTTGCACCAGATATCGAGGGGTTTTTAGAGAACTATAAAGAAAATGAAGCGCGTGAGCTAGAGCATCCAGTTTTGTTTGAGGGAATTCCAGAGTTACTCAAAGACATCTCTGATAAGGGTGGACGCCATTTCTTAGTTTCTCATCGAAATGACCAAGTGCTAGAACTTCTTGCTAAGACCCAGATAGCGAACTACTTCACCGAGGTGGTGACTGCCAGTTCTGGCTTTAAACGAAAACCAGATCCTGAGTCCATGATTTATTTACGTGATAAATATCATATTACATCTGGTTTGGTCATTGGTGACAGAAATATTGATGTAGAAGCAGGTAAAGCTGCTGGCTTAGATGCCTATCTTTTTAATAACGTTGCGACATTGAGACAAGCAATAGACATGTAAGAAAAGGGAAAAAATGACAGAAGAAATCAAAAATCAACAGGCACAGGATTATGATGCCAGTCAAATTCAAGTTTTGGAGGGACTTGAAGCTGTTCGTATGCGTCCAGGTATGTATATTGGATCGACTTCAAAAGAAGGTCTTCACCATCTAGTATGGGAAATCGTTGATAACTCAATTGACGAAGCTCTAGCTGGATTTGCCAGTCACATCCAAGTCTTTATAGAGCCAGATAATTCCATCACCGTTGTGGATGATGGGCGTGGAATTCCTGTTGATATTCAGGAAAAAACAGGACGTCCCGCTGTTGAGACTGTCTTTACAGTTCTTCACGCTGGAGGAAAATTCGGCGGTGGCGGATACAAGGTTTCAGGTGGATTGCACGGTGTAGGTTCATCAGTAGTAAACGCCCTCTCAACTCAACTAGATGTTCATGTCCATAAAAACGGTAAGATTCATTACCAAGAATACCGTCGTGGTCATGTTGTTGCTGATCTTGAGGTGGTTGGAGATACGGATAAAACGGGAACAACAGTTCACTTCACACCAGATCCAGAGATTTTTACAGAAACAACAACTTTTGACTTTGAAAAATTAAACAAACGTATTCAAGAACTAGCCTTTTTGAACCGAGGCCTTCGAATCTCCATCACAGATAAGCGTGAAGGTCTCGAACAGACTAAACATTACCACTATGAGGGTGGGATTGCTAGCTACGTTGAATATATCAACGAGAACAAGGATGTGATCTTTGATACACCAATCTACACAGACGGTGAGATGGATGATATCACAGTTGAAGTAGCCATGCAGTACACAACCGGTTACCACGAAAACGTCATGAGTTTCGCCAATAACATTCACACCCATGAAGGTGGTACGCATGAGCAAGGTTTCCGTACGGCTCTGACACGTGTTATCAATGACTATGCCCGCAAGAATAAACTACTAAAAGACAATGAAGATAACCTAACAGGGGAAGATGTCCGTGAAGGCTTGACTGCAGTTATCTCAGTTAAGCATCCAAACCCGCAGTTTGAAGGACAAACCAAGACCAAACTGGGGAATAGTGAAGTAGTCAAGATTACCAATCGCCTCTTCAGCGACGCCTTCTCTGATTTTCTCATGGAAAATCCACAGATTGCTAAGCGTATCGTGGAAAAAGGGATTTTGGCTGCCAAGGCTCGTGTAGCTGCAAAGCGTGCGCGTGAAGTCACACGCAAGAAATCTGGTTTGGAAATTTCCAATTTGCCAGGAAAACTAGCAGACTGTTCTTCGAACAACCCAGCTGAAACCGAACTCTTCATCGTCGAAGGAGACTCAGCTGGTGGATCAGCCAAATCTGGTCGTAACCGTGAGTTCCAGGCTATCCTTCCAATTCGTGGTAAGATCTTGAACGTTGAAAAAGCTAGCATGGATAAAATCCTTGCAAACGAAGAAATTCGAAGTCTTTTCACAGCCATGGGAACAGGATTTGGTGCAGAATTTGATGTCACTAAGGCTCGTTACCAAAAACTCGTTTTGATGACCGATGCCGATGTTGATGGAGCCCACATTCGAACACTCCTGCTAACCTTGATTTACCGCTATATGAAACCAATCTTAGAGGCTGGTTATGTCTACATTGCCCAACCACCGATTTATGGGGTTAAAGTTGGAAGTGAGATCAAAGAATACATTCAACCTGGTGCAGATCAAGAAATTAAACTCCAAGAAGCCTTAGCACGTCACAGTGAAGGGCGTTCAAAACCAACCATCCAACGTTATAAAGGTTTGGGAGAAATGGATGACCACCAATTGTGGGAAACAACCATGGATCCTGAACATCGCTTGATGGCGCGTGTTTCGGTAGATGATGCTGCCGAAGCAGATAAGATCTTTGATATGTTGATGGGGGATCGAGTAGAACCTCGTCGCGAATTTATCGAAGAAAACGCTGTTTACAGTACACTTGACGTCTAAAAAATGTGGGAAATAGTTCCCTTGGTTTAAAAAATATGATATAATCATTACGATTGTTTCTAGTATAAAAGGAGTTTGATATGTCTAATGGACAACTAATTTATCTAATGGTTGCGATTGCAGTCATTCTGATCTTAGCTTATGTAACAGCCATCTTTTTACGTAAGCGTAATGTAAGCAGATTAACGGCCCTTGAAGAAAGAAAAGAAGAACTCTACAACCTTCCTGTAAATGATGAGGTTGAAGCCGTTAAAAACATGCACTTGATTGGTCAAAGTCAGGTGACCTTCCGTGAATGGAATCAAAAATGGGTTGATTTATCTCTGAACTCATTTGCTGATATCGAAAATCACCTCTTTGAAGCTGAAAGCTACAATAATTCTTTCCGTTTCTTTAAGGCAACACACAAGATTGATCAGATTGAGAGCCAAATCGGCTTGATTGAAGAAGACATTGCTGCTATTCGCAATGCTCTCTCAGAACTTGAAAAGCAAGAATCTAAGAATAGTGGCCGTGTCCTTCATGCCTTGGACTTGTTTGAATCCCTTCAACATACCGTTGCAGAAGATTCAGAGAAGTATGGTAAGGCCCTTCCTGAGATTGAGAAGCAATTGGAAAACATCCAATCGGAATTCTCTCAATTTGTTACCCTAAATTCATCAGGTGACCCGGTTGAAGCCGCAGCAATTCTTGATTCAACTGAAAATCATATTCTCGCTTTGACACACATCGTTGAGCGAATTCCAGCTCTTGTTGAAACCTTGACAAAGGAACTGCCAGAACAATTGGCAGATTTGGAAGAAGGTTATCGCAAGCTGTTGGATGCCAACTACCACTTTACAGAAACAGATATTGAATCCCGTTTCCAACTTTTGCATGAGTCTTTGAAAAATAATCAAGAAAATATTCGTCAGTTGGAATTGGACAATGCAGAGTATGAAAATAATCGCATCCAAGAAGAAATCAACGCACTTTATGATATCTTCACTCGTGAAATTGCAGCTCAAAAAGTGGTTGAAAGTCTTCTTTCGACATTACCAACTTATCTCAACCACTTGAAAGAAAATAATCAGGTGCTTGTTCAAGATCTTGAACGTTTGACTAAAACCTACCTTCTTCCTGAAAGTGATGGCAATCATGTTCGTCGTCTTCAAGCAGAATTGGCTGCACTTGATACAGCAATCATGGAAGTGACAGAGGACCAAGGTGAGTCAACACAAGCCTACTCTGCTCTTGAAGAACAGTTGGAAATGCTTCAAAGCAACCTCAAGGATATTGAGGATGAGCAAATCTCTGTTAGCGAACGACTTGCGCAAATTGAAAAAGACGACCTCAATGCTCGCCAAAAAGCAAATGTCTATGTGAACCGTTTGCATACTATCAAACGTTACATGGAGAAGAGAAACTTGCCAGGTATTCCTCAAAGTTTCTTGAAACTTTTCTTTACTGCAAGTCATAACACAGAAGATTTGATGGCAGAGTTAGAACAACCACAAGTGAATATTGAATCGGTTAAACGAATTCTTGAAGTCGCAACAAATGATATGGAAGCACTTGAAACAGAAACCTATGATATCGTTCAATATGCAACCTTGACTGAGCAACTACTCCAATACTCAAACCGTTACCGTTCATTTGATGAGCGTATCCAAGAGGCCTTCAACGAAGCGCTTGAAATTTTTGAAAAAGAGTTTGACTACCAGGCGTCATTTGAAAAAATTTCACAAGCCTTGGAAGTTGCTGAACCAGGAGTTACAAACCGTTTTGTAACTTCATATGAGAAAACACGTGAAGCGATTCGTTTTTAAAAATAGAAGCTTAGAAGATTTCTAAGCTTTTTTATTTTCCTAAAAAAGACAGAATCCCTGTTTATCATTGAAATAATAGCCTCGATTTGATATGATGGAAATATGAAAAAAAATAGAGCGAAACGTGTTTCTCACGATAAAACGAGAAGGCTATTGCTTTCCCTTGTTGGAATCTTAGGAATTGCTACGATTCTATTAGGAAGTGCTATTGGTTATAAGCTACTACAAAAGCAATCTTACGAACAAAAAATTGAAGCGCTAAAAAGCGAAAAAGACCAGCAATTCAACTCAGGTAGTCAGAAGGACCATTTCCGAAAAGGTCAAGCTGAGGTGATTGCCTACTACCCTCTGCAAGGAGAGGAAGTCATTGCGTCTGTTAGAGAAAAAATCAACCAGGATATCAAAGAAAAGCTGGAAGATAAAGAGGATTTGGTCTTTTATTATAGTGAGCAGTTGGACCCAGTCTTAAAGGGAGTTGTTGCTCGTAGTATCAGTAAGCAAGTTTACGATTTGTCTGCATCAAAGGTTGAAGAAAAAGAAAAGACTTCCTTAGGGAAAATTTTCTTGACTGAAGATGGGAAAGATTTTGACCTCAGTAAACTATTCAAAGATGTAAGTAAGGCTAAGGAACTCTTACTGAGTCAAATCAAATCAACTCTAGAAGATAAGAAACTTGACCAGGCAAAAATTGATCAAGTTATAAAGAGCTTCACAGACCAAGAATTGACATCTTGGAGCTTTGATTATAAGGATAGTCAAATCATCCTTTATCCTGCTAATCCAGGGGAGACTCTGGAGGAAATTGCCTTACCAATATCCAGTTTCTTTGATGTATTGGAGTCCTCTTATCTATTAGAAAAGGATGCTGAACTTTACCAAGCATACTTTGCTAAGAAAAATAAAAAGGTTGTAGCCTTAACCTTTGACGATGGTCCAAATCCAACTACAACCACACAAGCTTTGGATACTTTAGCTAAATATGGTGTAAAAGCAACCTTCTTTGTACTTGGTAAAAACATTGCAGGTAATGAAAATCTTCTAAAACGAATGAAATCAGAAGGTCATGTTGTAGGAAACCACAGCTGGAGTCATCCCGTTCTTTCACAACTTTCGCTCGAAGATGCTAAAAAGCAAATCACTGATACAGAAGATTTGTTAACCCAAGTTCTAGGTTCAAGTTCTAAACTCATGCGCCCACCTTATGGTGCCATCACTGATGATATTCGAAACGGCCTTGATTTAAGCTTCATCATGTGGGACGTGGATAGTTTGGACTGGAAGAGTAAAAACGAGACAGCCATTTTGACAGAGATTCAACGTCAGGTTCGCAATGGTTCCATCATCCTCATGCATGATATCCATGGTCCTTCTGTTAATTCTCTACCAAGTGTTATTGAGTATTTAAAGGGTGAAGGGTATACATTTGTGACCGTTCCTGAATTGCTCAATTCTCGCTTAAAAGCTCACGAGATCTATTACGATCGTGATCAATAATCTTCAAAATCTAAAGAGACATGCCTCTGTTAATCGGGTTTTGTTTCTTTAGATTTTCTTCACATAGAAAGGAAAAACGATGAAATCTTACACACTTAATAATGGAGTTTCAATTCCTGTACTAGGATTTGGAACATGGAAAGCTGAAAATGGAGAAGTAGCCTACCAAGCCGTTTTAGAAGCCTTAAAGGCTGGTTATCGTCATATCGATACTGCAGCTATCTATAAAAATGAGGAGAGCGTTGGCCGTGCTATTCGAGATAGCGGTCTACCAAGACAAGAAATTTTTGTAACGACCAAACTCTGGAATACCAATCACAGCTATGATGAAGCACGCCAAGCATTTGAAGAATCAATGGAAAAACTGGGATTGGACTATCTAGATTTGTACCTTATCCATTGGCCAAATCCAAAACCACTAAGAGAAAATGAGGCATGGAAAACTCGCAATGCTGAAGTTTGGAGAGCGATGGAGGACTTTTACCAAGAAGGCAAAATCCGTGCTATCGGCGTTAGTAATTTCCTTCCCAAGCATTTGGATGCCTTGCTTGAAATAGCAAGAGTCATTCCAGCGGTCAATCAGGTACGCTTGGCACCAGGAGTTTATCAGGAGGAAGTGGTTGACTACTGTAGAGAGAAAGGAATTCTCTTAGAGGCTTGGGGACCATTTGGGCAAGGGGAGCTGTTTGAACAGAAAGAAGTCCAAGAAATTGCTACTAAGCATGGGAAATCAGTGGCTCAAATTGCCTTGGCTTGGAGTTTAGCAGAAGGATTTTTACCTCTACCTAAGTCGGTGACAGCCTCTCGCATCCAGAGCAATCTTGACTGTTTTGGAATTGAACTCAGCAATGACGAGCGAGAAGTTTTAAAGACAATTTCAGTGACTTCGGGCGCACCACGTGTGGATGAGATGGATTTTTAGTTTGTAAAATTTATTTATACCGAAATAACAAAGACTAGGAATTTTAAATCCTAGTCTTTTTGTGTATAAAAAATCTAAATTGTTTGTATAATAAAATAATTTTATGGATTGAAATATAGGAACGAATTTAGAAAATATTGGTTTGATGGAGCGAATAACACGAATAATAAAATTAAATAAGTAAAATATATACGCAAATATTACATTTTTGTGACAATTCAGATTTTTATGAAAATTTATGATTATTTGCGTTATAATAGGTATACTTTAAAGAAAAAGGAGATTATTTATGAATAGACGACAACGTTTTTCATTAAGGAAATACAAATTTGGTCTTGCTTCGGTTTTATTGGGAACTGCTTTGGTTTTTGGAGCAAGTCAAGTCAGTGCCAATGAGCAGAGTACAGGTGAAAATCAAGCTCAAACTCAGAAAATTAAGACAGAGCTAAAAGACGATAAACACTCAAACTCTGCGACTGACCAAACCAATACTAATGGGATTGCACCAGTAGTTGGAGAGAAACAAGAAGCTGAAACTTCTAAAGAGGATGCTAGTAAACAAGATGCTAAGGTAGATGCTCCGGTTGATAAAACTGCCGAAGCCCAAGAATCAGGAAAAGATAGCGCAGTTGCAAAAGAAGAAAATCAAGGTGTCGTTCAAAAAGAAACAACAGTCGATACCAGTACAGCGCCTGCTACTGAGAAGGCTTCTAACATAGAGAAAAAAGAGGCTAAAGCAACGACAGCTCCTAAAACTAATGGAGAAACAGCAACTACAGAAAAAGAACAAGAAAAAGCTGAGTCTTCAAAACCCAATAGTCTTTCAAGCAATGATATCATCACAGTACCGAAAACTTGGAAGGCTGGTTACAAGGGGACGGGGACCGTTGTTGCCATTATTGACTCAGGGCTTGATTTGAATCATGAGGTTCTTCGAATTTCGGATCCGTCAAAAGCAAAATTTAAAAACAAGGAAGCCATCGAAGCAGCTAAAAAGGCTGCTGGAATCGACTACGGTAAATGGTATAGTGATAAGGTTGTCTATGCCTACGATTACTTTGACGGAACAGATAAAATCAAAGAAGAAGAAAGAACTTCTCATGGGATGCACGTAACAGGGATTGCTGCTGGAAACCCTGATAAAGAAGCACCAAATGGTGAAAAGGTCTATGGTGTTGCGCCAGAAGCCCAAGTCATGTTTATGCGTGTCTTTTCAGATCGCCAAAAAACGACCAGTTCTGCCCTTTATGTAAAGGCGATTGATGACGCAGTTGCCTTAGGAGCAGATGCCATTAATATGAGTTTAGGATCTAGCACTGGTTCTATGGTGGATGCTGGTTCCGATATTGTGGATGCCATCAAACGGGCTCGTGCCAAGGGAGTGTCTGTTCTTATCTCAGCAGGAAATAGCAACACATTCGGAAATGGTTATTCAAAACCGCTAGCCGAAAACCCAGACTATGGCTTGGTTGGAAATCCATCCACTGTTGAAGACTCAATTTCAGTTGCTTCTGTCAACAATAAAACATTGACAACAGCCGTTTTTGAAGTTAAAGGTCTAGAGGGAAATGCCGGCCTTCATAACGGAAAATTTGATTATAATCAACCTGAGGCAGATAAGGACTTTGAAAAAGGAAAAGAGTACGAATACGTCGAAGCAGGGTTAGGTCGTGAAGAAGACTTTGCGAAGTTGGATTTAACTGGGAAACTTGCCCTCATTCAGCGTGGAGCTATGAATTTTTCAGAGAAGATCAAAAATGCACGAAAACACGGTGCAGTTGGTGCTTTGATCTACAATAATGTAGAAGGTGCAAACATCAATATGTCTATTGATGATGAAGCAAAGAAAATTCCTTCTGTATTTATTTCTAAACAGTATGGTGAAGCCTTAAAATCAGGAAACTACAAGATTGTTTTTAATGGTAAGATGGATAATCGTCCTTCTGATGTAGCCAATCAGCTATCTGACTTTTCAAGTTGGGGAGTGACTACCGATGGACAATTGAAACCGGACGTGACAGCTCCTGGCGGCAATATCTATTCATCCTTTAATGACAATACCTATGGTAGTATCAGCGGAACCAGTATGGCGGCTCCTCACGTTACGGGTGTTGCAGTTCTGGTTAAGGAATACCTTCAAAAACACCATCCAGAATTGACTCCTGAGCAAGTATCAGAGACTGTCAAGGCATTGATCATGTCAACTGCAAAACCACATGTTAATAAGGACACAGGCACTTTTACCTCTCCTCGTCAGCAAGGTTCTGGTATTGTGGACACAGCTGCTGCAGTGTCAACAGACCTCTATGTAACGGGTGAAAATGGTTATCCAAGTGTGACTTTGGGAAATGTTGGAGATCAATTTACTTTCAAGGTCACTGTACACAATATTTCAGATACTGACCGTACTCTCAAGATGGTGGTGAATACCAATACAGACGAAGTTCAAGATGGAAAATTCACCCTTCGACCTCGAAAATTAACGGAGACAGTCTGGCCTGAAGTGACGGTCAAAGCCCACAGCAGTCAAACAGTCACTGTTAAAGTAGATGCTCGAAAATTTGCTGCTGAACTCAGCAAACAAATGCCAAATGGCTATTTCCTTGAAGGGTTTGTTCGCTTTGTAGATTCAGCAGATGATGGAGATATTGTGAGTCTTGCATTTATGGGCTTCCGAGGTGAATTCCAAAATCTCCCCGCTGTCGAAAAACCGATTTACAATCTTGTTCGAGAAGGGAAAAATGGATTTTACACAGAAGTAGACAAGGAAAATCCTGCCGTTAACTACTCTAATGATGCCACCTATCTGGCAACCTTGCAAAATGACCTTCTAGTTTCTCAAGGTCAACGCCAAGGACGACGAATTACCGTTCTTGGAATCGAACAAAATGCTGAAGGGAAGCATGTTCTTCAGTTGGACGAAAAAGGGAATGTCCGTATTGCCATTTCTCCAAATGATGATGGAAACAAAGACCTGGTTGAATACAAAACGGTTGCTTTGAGAAATCTTGTAAATCTTCGGGCTACAGTTTATGCGGCTACGGATACCAAGCATGAACATCCTATTTGGGAGGGTGATGCAAAGGATCTTCGTAAGAATTATTTTGATGGAGACAGTAGAAATCTGAAAAGCTATATTCTAGATAATACTGCTTGGAGAGGTCAGGATTTTGATGGCAATACCGTTGCAGATGGGTTATATGACTATGTTATTAGTTACACACCAGACGTTCCAGGAGCTAAAGAACAACACACAACCTTTAAAATTCAGATTGATACTCAAAAACCTGTCATCACAAGTGGTTATATTCGCTTTAAAGATGGAAATCAAGAATTCGTAGCTCGAAAACCAAAAGATGTGGGTCAAGGCGGTATCCTTTCAGAAAAAGTCTTCTATATCACACCATTTGACCAGAAAGGGACCATGGTTCTAACTGGGAAAGACCAGTCTGGAACTCGTGCGCTTGAGAACACCCATCTGATTAAGGCCAATGCTGACGGTAGTTATACACTTCCTAAGAATGTTGACAAGGCTAATATTTACTATCTTGTAGAGGACTATGCAGGAAATGTAGACTATATCTCACTTGCTGAACTTGTCCGCGATCAAAATAGTGGTCGAGTGAAAATTAACTTGAAGGATGCGAAAACAAACCAAGATATTGATACCCTCTATGTCTATCGAATCAAAAATAGCAAGGGACAATATGTTGATGTTGACAAGACAAAAGCGATTCATTTCTTACAGTTTGGTCATTATACAGCAGAAATTTTCAGTTATGACCGAACAGAATTGAAATTTATCAGTGCCTTATCCCAAGAGTTTGACTTGACGGAAGAAAATAGTTTCCAAACCATTACCTTCCTAGCAAATCTCTTAGAATATGCACCAGTGTCTGTTTCCTTCAATCAAGCCGTTCCAAAGACGACTACAGTGGTTCTGAAAGGTGAAGATGGGACAAGTATCACTCTTCCTGCTGAAAAATACGGTCAATACGCCTTTGGTAAGAAAGTTGCTACAGGCCGTTATACTGTACAAATCACCTTGCCAACTGGATATGAACTCCTTGAAGATCTCGTTTCCTTACTCGTTCAGCCAGGTCGAAATAATGCTTTGCGTCTATCTGTCGTGTCTAAGTTGGCCTTGCTTGCTGCGGTAAATCAACAAAAAGAACTGGTAGAAACGTCTCGTTACTTTAATAGTAGTGCAGATAAGAGAAAAGCTTATGACCGAGCTTTCCAAGTGGCACAGTCAGCCTTGTCAAGCAAGTTGAAGCAAGAATTAATTGATGGAGTTCTAGCTAGTCTTGAAGCTGCTGGTAAGGCTTTGGATGGAAAAGATTCGAACGTGGCAGCCTTGAAAGAAGCCATGAAAGCTTACTATGCAACGACTAAAACTGGACGATATGCTAATGCCAAGGAAAAAGTACGCCGAGCTTATGATCGTGCCTTCCAAGAAATCGCCTTACTAGCTGTGGATCCTAAAGTCAAACAGGATCAAATTGACCAATCTCTCATTGCCCTAGCAACAGCTAAAAGTAAATTGAATGGCAAAGCTACAGACTTCTCTAGTCTAAAGAAACTGGTCAAAGATGAACGCCTTTTCCAAGAAAAGAACGCGAGATTTATCTATGCTGACAAGAAAGAAAAAGCAGCTTATCTTCTAACTTTTAAAGAGGCACAGGAACTCCTTAAAGATCCAGGAGCGAGCCAAGAAGATGTCAAAGATGCCATTACAGCCTTGAAACAAGCCAAGAGAAATCTACATGGCAAAAAACCAAAAGCGAAAAGACATCCTTAAACAGGAGTTTCTGAAGCTTTACTAATAAATGAGTCTGGAACTTTGTTTTCAGACTCATTTTTGGTTTACACTAGCTAGAAAATCTGCTATAATACTAGCTAGGAAAGAAAGTCTTATGGCGTTCTTCAAGCGAGCTTGGGGTAGTGGGAGCCAAGTAGAACAAGGTAAGAAACTGGCGCTTTCTGTCGTATTTTTAAAAAAAATGAAGTAATAAATTAGGGTGGAACCGCGTTTCTGACGCCCCTAGTCGCAAGGCTTGGGTGTTGAAATTCGGTTCTTTTTGAATTTGATCTAATGCCTAAGTAGAAAGGAGCATAATGCTTAAAGGATCTTGTTTATGCAAAGCAGTGACCTACACTTTAGATGAGGAATTGAAGGAATTAGTTTTTTGCCACTGCTCATTCTGTCGGAAAGCAACTGCGTCTGCCTATACAGTGAATGCCAAAGTTAGCAGTAAAAACCTAGTATTGCATGGAAAAGAACAGTTGGTTACCTATAGTTCATCTCCAGGGAAACAACGCTATTACTGTCAGAACTGTCATAGTCAAATTTTCACTGCTCAAGAAAATATACCAGAAGTCTGTGCTTTGAAACTAGGTACAATAGACGAATGCGATCAGAATTTGCAAACTGTTCCCAAACGTCATATTTTTCAGGACCCAGCTTTTTCTTGGTTGCTTGATGAATAAAGCTAAAAAGATAATATAAATTAAAGGAGTAAACAATGTCTAAAAAATTGACTTTTCACTGCGTCAGTGGCAGAGACCTCCTTACAGTCGGACTGCCCCACGCTCAGCACTAGAGTGCCTGAGCTAGACGCAGTACTAACTCGTCTTGCCTCGTATAATCGACGAGGCAGACTCGTGTCGCAAGAAATCATTTTTTATTAAGGAGTATTCAATGTCTAAAAAATTAACATTTCACTGCGTCAGTTGCAGAGACCTCCTTACAGTCGGGCTGCCCCACGCTCAGCACTAGAGTGCCTGAGC
>CAUPXG010000020.1:0-23110 GCA_963515155.1 Streptococcus oralis
GATTTGGGCTTATAGCCCTGGTGCAAACCACCCGTTAGACGGGTGGTTATGATTTGATAAAATATTAAAATAGTAGGTAGATGTATTTCTATGAATCAATTTTTTGCAGAAATTGGACTATCTATCTGATGCATAACTGGTTAAGCTGTAGCAGTATAGAACCTTGTATCTTCATAGAGTATATTGAAAGATATTTGCGATAATTTATATTGTATTCCGTATATCAAATATACAAAACAATAATAATTCAAATGGTGTGAACTTTTTGGTAAAATCTAGCTCAATTTGTGTATTTTTAGGGTAAAATTCACACCATTTAATTGAAACTTATTCAAATTAGATGAAATTAGTTTTCTAAAAAAAGCGGGGAAACGCTGATTTAAAGGGGATTTTGAAACTTATTCAAATATAAATGTATCCAACCAGGTCTTAAGAAAGCTCGTAAAGCTTCACAATTCTCAAAACGTTAATTCGAAAGAATTACGATACTTACAAAGAGCACCTTTCGGGGTATTCTTTTTTATCGACACTTTGTAGATTTATAATTGGGAATCTCGTTGAATGGTATCAGATAAATGAAAAGATTCGTTGATAATATCCTATTTCTTCGTACTTTAGTCTAATACCTATAATGTAAAAAACTCTAGCTATCAGGTAGTTGATAGTTAGAGTTTTTTCTATTCATATGATTTAATGAGATTAAATAAGGCTTCTACTTCCGATGACGGTGTAGCTGATTTGAGATAAGCGTAATAAACTGTAAATGTTATCTGGTCCTCCGGTATTAGAGGGATTTTTATTAAATCATCATCTTCATCAGAAAGTGCGATATCAGCCAGTAAACTTACGCCAATCCCTTTCTTTAAAAGTTCTTTAATAATGATAATGTCGTCACTCTTAAAGAATATTTCTGCCTTGTTTTGATACTTTTGATTAAGTAGTTCAAAAGCTTTCAGGTGAACAAAGTGTTCGTCTAAGAGTATAAAGGATTGATCTACTAATTCTTCAAAAGTGAGGGAAGGAGCAGTAGCAAGAGGATGGTTCTTAGATAAAACGACATACAGTTCTTTATGAAAGAGTTCATGTGTCTCTATTGAAGGATGATTGAGTGGTTCAATCAAGCCGAGTAAGCTCGCATCTAGTTCTCCCTTAAGGAGAAGATTTAATAATTCTACGGATCCACCGCGGATAGGGCGCACCTTTTTTAAAAAATCAAATTCAGTTTCTTTATTTAAGACAGAGAAAAGATACTGAATGATAATAGGAGGGAATCCTACAGTAGAGCAATGCGCCAAAGAGCGATTAATTTCTTTGCGAGTAGAAATGACCTCGGGTAAAATCAGTTCTGTATGCTTCAGAAGGATTTGTCCTTGATTAGTTAGTCTAAAGGAGCGATGTGAAGGATCATGGTGAATCAATTTGCAATTAAAAGATTCCTCTAAGCGCTTGATGGCATAAGAAATAGATGGTTGGCTGACTTTATGTTGTTTTGCTACTTCCGTATAGGATTGAAGCTGGCAGAGGTCATAAAAATATTGTAGATCTTTTAAATTCATATGGGCTCACTTTCATTAGTTGGAGAAGGAAAATAAGTGGAAATCACCAGATAAATACTTTTTATCCGTATCCTACAATTTGACTATACGAGTATTCACCGGTTAAAATGTAAGTGAGTCAGGGATATCAAAGGTTATCTAAGATGCTTTCAAAAATGACCAACATTTTTTCTCGTTTATCAATAGGGAGTTGTTTAACCTTCATGTTGATTCTTTTGAGTGAAAGATTGTCAGTTTTATCAGAGGTTGATTCAAGACTATCAAAATTGAAAAATTCCTCTGGGGTCATCTCTAGGGCGACAATCACTTTTTCAAGACTGTGAATGGTCAGATTCACATTTTGGTTTTCAAGTTGATTGATATACTTAAGCCCAAGTCCTGCTTGTTCCGAAAGTTCTTCCTGGCTCATTTTTTTCTGTGTTCGAAAATATTTCACTTTTTGGGAAATATATTGTTGTAAATAGTTTTTATTCGTCATATAAATAGAATACAAGTTTTGCATGACAAAAAAACATCTTAAAAAATACAAAGTATTGTATAACAAACTTATATAATATTTATTTTAATTCGGATTGCCAATTTGTATGATTAGTTTCTTTTACTCGAAACTTTTAGTAAAGAGTGATCATCGAGAGTTTTATGAGTTCAGAACTTTATAAAATATAACAACTTAAAGTGCCATTAACAGTAGTGTTTTAAGTATAAAGAGCTTATTAGAAAATTGTCTTCGTAGACTCATTATAACATATGCGTACACAATTGTATTTTTTAAACAACAAAGTTTTCCGAACAATTCGTTTTAAGTGGTATAATAGAAGTAAAAAGGAGGTTGCACTATGACTGCACATGATATTTTAAACAATCCTTTCCTCAATAAAGGTACTGCCTTTACCTTAGAGGAGCGAAAGGAACTAGGTCTTATTGGTTTATTGCCACCGTATGTTCAAACGATTGAAGAACAAGCGGCGCAAACTTATGCACAAATGCAAACAAAAGCCAATGATTTGGAAAAGCGTCTTTTCCTAATGGAAATTTTTAACACCAACCGGACTCTTTTCTATTACCTCTTTTCTCAACATTTGGAGGAATTCAATCCAATTGTATACGATCCAACTATTGCAGATACCATTGAAGGCTATAGTGATCTCTTTGTAGATCCACAATATGCGGGATATCTTGATATCAATCATCCTGAAAATATTGAAGCCACTTTGAAAAATGCTGCTGGGAATCGCGAGATTCGTCTCATTGTTGTAACAGATGCAGAAGGAATCCTTGGAATCGGTGACTGGGGAACAAATGGTGTCGATATTTCTGTTGGGAAATTGATGGTCTACACGGGTGCTGCTGGAATCGATCCTTCTATGGTCCTTCCTTTAGTTATTGATGCAGGGACTAACCGTGAAGAACTTCGTAACAATCCTAATTACTTAGGGAATCGTCACGAACGGGTTCGCGGAGATCGTTACTACGACTTCATTGACCAATTTGTTCAAACAGCAGAACGTCTCTTTCCTAAACTCTACCTTCACTGGGAAGACTTCGGCCGCTCGAATGCTGCCAATATTCTTGAAAAATATCGGAAACAAATTCCAACTTTTAATGATGATATTCAAGGTACAGGAATCGTTACCCTAGGTGGTATCTTTGGTTCACTGGATATTAGTGGTGAAAAATTAACAGATCAAATTTATCTCTGCTATGGTGGTGGTACTGCGGGTGCAGGAATTGCCTCTCGTGTTCTTCGTGAAATGGTAAGTGAAGGTCTTTCTGAAGAAGAAGCCTATAAACGTTTCTTTATGGTTGATAAACAAGGTCTTCTCTTTGATGACATGGATGACCTAACTCCTGAACAAAAACCGTTTGCTAAGAAACGTGCTGACTTTAGTAACGCAGACAAGTTGACTGACCTGCTTGAAGTAGTGAAGACTGTGAAGCCAACCATTCTTGTAGGAACTTCGACTCAGCCTAATACCTTCACTAAAGAAATAGTAGAGGCTATGTGTGAAAACACAGAGCGTCCGATGATTTTCCCTTTGTCAAATCCAACCAAACTAGCAGAAGCTAGTGCCAAAGATTTGATTGAATGGTCAGATGGCAAAGCTTTTGTCGCAACAGGAATTCCTGCTGATACAGTTTCTTATAAAGGTGTCGACTATGTGATTGGTCAAGCCAATAATGCCTTGATTTACCCAGGTCTTGGTCTAGGTATGCTGGCTTCTGAAGCAAGTCTTTTGACTGATGAAATGATTGGAGCAGCGGCTCATTCATTGAGTGGTATTGTCAATCCAGGTCAACCAGGAGCTCCTGTCTTGCCACCATTCAAGTATGTAGCAGATGTTTCTATTAAAGTAGCAGAAGCAGTCGCTAAAAAAGCGCAAGAGCAAGGTCTTGCGCGTGCTAAGGAAACAGATATGGCCAAAGCAGTTCGTGATTTGAAGTGGTATCCAGAGTATAAATAATTCATTGTTGCTGCCTATCCTTCGCTAGCGACAGATTTGTATGGGCTGTGGACTTAAGTAATTTAGAAAGGATACCTATGTCACTCTTTTTAACCTCGATTACAAGTATCATTCCGATTATCGCTATTATTGTTTTGGGGTATATTCTTCAGGTGAGGGGATGGTTTGGAGATGACTTTGGTCCCAATCTGTCTCGTTTGATCATGAATGTAGCCTTGCCAGCGTCAATTTTTGTGTCGGTGATGAAATACCTAACACTAGATAAACTAATCAGTCTTTCTGGAGGCCTCCTTTATACTTTTGTGGCATTTATCTTGGGCTATATCGTAGCTTATATTACAGTTATACTTTTCAAGGTCCGTCCAGGACGGCGAGGGACCATGATTAATACCTTTGTGAATGCCAATACTATTTTTATCGGTTTACCCTTAAACGTTGCTCTTTTTGGTGATCAGGCTCTTCCTTATTTCTTAATTTACTATATCACCAATACGATTTCCACCTGGACATTGGGCGTGTATTTGATGACGAGCGACAGTAAATCGGGTCAAAGCAAGGAGACAACTAAATTTGACTGGAAGAAATTGCTACCAGCTCCGCTTGTAGGTTTTCTTGTGGCTCTACTAGTTTTGATTCTCCGAATTCCTATTCCAGATTTCGCAACGAACACCTTAACCTATGTTGGAAATATCGTCACTCCCTTATCTCTGATTTATATTGGTATCGTTCTTGCTAAGGCAGGCTTGAATACCATTGCTTTTGATAAAGATACAATTGTCACTTTAGTTGGACGCTTTATCCTAGCTCCTCTAATCATGCTTCTTGTATTGAAGTTCTTTGCACCAAATATGGCGACAGTAGAATTTAAGACCTTTATGATTCAGTCCGCTACACCAGCTTTAGCTGTTCTTCCGATCCTTGCTAATCAGGGAAAAGGAGATGTGGAATTCTCTACGAATGTGGTGACTCTAAGTACGGTTCTATTTATCGTTGTTATTCCAATATTACAAACTTTATTAGGATAAGAAGGAAGAGGATAGGATTGAAAGTTATGCGTTAAGAAATTTCCCTATTTAAAAAATATTGATTTAAATTTTATGAAATTAATCAGTAGATATCGTTCTGAAAAACCTTGATATTACGCTGTTTTTAGTCCAACTGAAACTCGTACTTTCCAAATCAGGCTTGAAAAAAGCTCGTAAAGCATCACAATTTAGTAAACGTTCTTCGAAAGAATTACGATACTTACAAAGAGCACCTTTCGGGGTGTTCTTTGTATGCTTCCATACCAAATTGGTACAAATGTGGCTGCAATCTGACAAAGTCAGTTGTTTCTTTGCATTCAACTTAAATCCTTCTGGCCAGATTATTAACAAATCTTCAAGAAGAGTGATTGGTGAAATAGGCTGTTTGAGGCTTTTATGCTATACTAGTTTTAATGACAATCTTCTATTTCTAAAGCAACAATAGATCCGTAATTTGTTTTTAATTAAGGAGTTTTGGATTGTAAGAGGGAGATGATATATCTGAAGGAGCATCATTATGAAAAAACGTACCTTACTTTGGCTGATTTTAGCACTTGGAATATTTGGAGGCGGAGCATGGCTAGCACAAGAAACAAATTTATTTCTAAGCCCACGAGCTAAGCAGTTGGATTATTTAAAGGAACATGAAGAAGAAATTGTAAAATTTGTAAAGTCTAAAAATTCAAAGATTGAATCTGTTCAGATTTCTTGGGATGAAACTAAATGGGAAAAAGTTGGGAATGGGACCCCTCAAGGAGGCGGAGAAATTGTAAATGTATATGGTGGTTTTAATCATATTGAGTCCTCCTCTTGGAATGTAACTTTTGATATTGAGAATGGTAAAATTATTCCTAATTCAATGGCTTTAGCCAATTATTTAAGAGTGGGGGGAAGGATTTTTGACTAACAGTAATCTAAAAACCTTTGATAATTTTTACTCAAATATATAGGAGAAAAAGAATGAAAAAACGTACCTTGGTTTGGCTAGTTTTAGCTTTTGTAATATTCGGAGGCGGAGCATGGATGGCGAAAGAAGCAAATTTATTTCTGAGCCCACGAGCTAAGCAGTTAGCTTATCTGAAGGAGCATGAAGAAGAGATTAAGGAGTTTGTAAAATCTTTAAATCCTAAAGTCGAAAGTGTTCAGTTTGATTGGGATAGTATGAAGGTTGGTCAGGTAGGGAATGGAACTCCTCAAGGTGGTGGTTATATGATAACATTGAACGGTAGAATCAATAACAATAAGGATACTCAATTTACATTAGGGTTTCCGCTAAAACATAATTTAAATGAAACCCCTGAGAAACTTGTTATTATTCAAATGCAGCCAATAAGAATTTTGAAAGGAAATTTATGGGATCTTTATGAGTAATAGCAACTTAAAAAAATTTGATAATTTTTACTCAAATTTAACATCATTCATTCCCCACTGACTTTGAATACTTGCCAAAAGTTTTTTTACATTCATGATATAATAAACTTAGATTCCACTATATAGGAGGAAAGAGATGAAAGAGCGTACCTTACTTTGTCTAGTTTTAGCTCTTGTAGTCTTTGGAGGCGGCGCATGGCTAGCACAAGAAACAAATTTATTTCTAAGCCCACGAGCCAAGCAGTTGGCTTATTTAAAGGATCATGAAGAGGAGATTAAGGAGTTTGTAAAATCTTTAAATCCTAAAGTAGAATCGGTTCAGATTGATTGGGATGAAACAATGTGGGAAAAAGTTGGAAATGGAATTCCACAAGGAGGAGGTAATGTTGTAATAGTTGGAGGAGGTTTTAATAATATAGAGGGCTCAACTTGGCAAGTAATTTTTGAAATTGAAGATGGACGAGTTGCTTTTGATACTATGATGCAAGGCGGTCCATTGCGAGTAGGAGGAAGGATTTTTGATTAATAGTAACTTAAAACCTTTGATAAATTTTACTCAAATCTATCATCACTCATTCCCTACTGACTTACAATACTTGCCAAAAGTTTTTTTACATTCATGATATAATAAACTTAGATTCCACTATATTGGAGGAAAGAAATGAAAAAACGTACTTTACTTTGGCTAGTTTTAGCACTTGTAGTATTCGGAGGAGGCGCATGGATGGCGCAGAAAACAAATCTATTTGGAGGAGTATTTCTTAGTCCGCGAGCAAAGCAGTTGGCATATCTGAAGGAGCATGAAGAGGATATGGCTGATTTTGTGAAAGCTTTAAGTCCTAAAGTTGAAAGTGTTCAGTTTGATTGGGATAGTATGAAGGTTGGTCAGGTAGGAAATGGAACTCCTCAAGGCGGAGGCTATATGTTGACACTTAGAGGAAAGGTAAATAATAATGATAAAACAGAATTTACGGTTGGTTTTTCCTTAGATAATGATAGGAATAGTACACCAAGGGAATTTGGGATTTATGAAATGCAACCTATAAGAATTTATAGGGACGGGGTTTGGTATTATTATGACTAACAGTAATTTAAAAAACTTTGATAATTTTTACTCAAATTTAACACCATTCATTCCCAATTGACTTAGAATACTTGCTAAAAGTATTTTTTTTTACATTCATGATATAATATACATAGATTCCACTATTTAGGAGGAAAGAGATGAAAAAACGTACTTTGGTTTGGCTGATTTTAGCCCTTGTAGTATTCGGAGGAGGCGCATGGATGGCGCAGAAAACAAATCTATTTGGAGGAGTATTTCTTAGTCCGCGAGCCAAGCAGTTGGCTTATTTAAAGGAGCATGAAGAGGAGATTAAGGATTTTGTAAAATCTCAAAATGCAAAGATAGAATCTGTTCAGATTGATTGGGATGAAACAATGTGGGAAAAAGTTGGAAATGGAACTCCACAAGGTGGAGGGGAAGTTGTGAGTATATTTGGTGAATTTAATAATATAGAAGAGTCAGATTGGAGTGTCATGTTTGAAATTGAAAATGAAAAAGTAATTTTTGATTCTATGATATTAAGCGGTCCGTTACGTGTAGGAGGAAGAGGTATTGACGAATAGTAATTTAAAAGATTTTGATAATTTCTATGCGAATTTAGCTCAGTCAGCCTATACTGGTAGACCAATAAAATTTCCTTATGAATCTCAGAGAGAAAAAAATAGGGCTTTGTTAAATTCAGGTCAATCACTCTATTTCGATTTCTCTCAAGATACTAAGATTTATAACAAGGATAAAAAAGAATGGGAAATCACTCCCGGAGGTAAGAACCTTCCTCATAATGGTAAGGTTTACCTGCAGCCAGATCCTGATTTACATACTGTGGAAGACACGATAAAACTCCAAGTTGGTGATCCTGGAGGAGGGGTTCACCAAGAAGAGTATCCTATCAAACGCTATCAAAAAGGACTCTTAACGGATGAGAGAGCTGGTTTTAATGCCTACTACTTAACGGATACGCCAACCTTGACTAATGATACCAAGAAAACCTATATGACTATCCGCGGAAGTGATGCTATCAGTATAGAGAATTTGAACGACTGGATTGACAACGATGCTCAGTTTGCGCTCAACCATATCCATACGCCGCAAGCCAAGTTAGCAACAGTAGGCATGAAAACGAAGATCGCTGAGATGCGCGAAAAGGCTCCAAATGCGACGATGGACATCACAGCTCACTCCCTAGGAACCATTGTCTCTGCGCAAGGGGTAGCTGGCCTCAGTGATCAAGAACTGGAGAAAATCGGCAAAGTCGTCCTCTTTGACGGCCCGGACACGACAAAGAGTTTAAAGAAAATGGGCCTCAGTGATGAGAAAATCAAAAAGATTAGCGAAAAAATCGAGTACTATGTCAATCCATTTGATGTCGTGGGGATGCTTAATCGTGAGCATACCATCACCAAATTACCGGGGGACTCCGATGAACCTCTTAAGAAACCTGTCGGTAAAGTCAATGTCCTTGTCCCCCTTCATTATACCCAGATTGCTGATCCGGAAAGTTCCCATGACTTTGGTGTTTTCCAATCGGATGGAAAGGGAAATTTATTGACTGCGTCTGAGGATTTTCACCCAGAATTGCTCAGGGCAGGTGAAAAGCTAGCTCGACTGATAGCAACAACGTTGGATTCCCTCCGGGCTTTAGGAGTCGATGAAAATGTAGCCTCAAATGTTTTAAATGCCATTATGAGGGGTGAGTTTAAAATAAAGGCAGCTATTGGTTATGCTGTTTACGAGAATTTTACAACTGAATATAGTAAAATTGTCGAAGAAGCTCGTAAAGAATCGATAAAATGGGATAGAGAAGCTATTCCTCGTTATCAGGAACAACTGAGAAATGGCAATCTTACAGGAGAAAAGAGGATTTTGGTTCGAGCTCAGTTGCTTCAGACAGCAGCCCAGTTGGCAAATTTTGACATGGAAGACAAAGTTAAATCTGTGAAAACCTTACTTTCAGATGCTAAGGAAGATATTCAAAACATGATAAAAGAAACAAGACAGACAGCCTTTGACATGGTTGGATATTTGTCAAGTTCAGAAGTTACAAATCTACTTTCTGGTTTTGACACAACAAGCTTTTGGGATGAAGGCGTTGCAAGTGACACGAAGACAGCAGCAACATCCTTCCTGACACAAATCGAGCAACTAGGGGAGAGCTTGGTTAAAGCTAGTGGTTCCTTTGAAACCATAGATACAAATAGTGCTGAAGATTTTAACAATCTATTGGCGGATGTAAAACAAACATGGAGGGAAAAAAATGTTAGTCTTAACGGATGAGGATACTTTAATTACAAGAGAGCAACTCGACAGAGGCTTCAAAGAAAGAATGAAGGAACAAGAACGCCAAGCAGTCAGGGCCTTAGTAACTGCAAAAGAACTGTCAATCCTTGCTAAAGGAGTGGAGTTAGCTAAAAAGTTGCAAGAAGCAGCTTCAGATATGCAAGAGTACGCTTCTAAGACTTATGTAAACAATATTAAGGGTGGATTTGAGGGCAAGGCCGCTGATGCTGCCGAAACTTACTTGACCCAGACCATGCAAACCCCTGCTTTACAAAGTCCGATCAAGAACTAGGAGAAAACTTGTGATGGATAAAAAGCAACTTCAGAAACTAGAGGATGAGCATAATCGTAAATTACGAAACTTAGAGCGTTTGGAGATGGATTTGGATGATGATTTCCACAAGTTTAGTAGGGAGACGGATAATCTCCTAGAGGCGCTTTCCTATGCATGCAGAGACAGTAGTTTTGCTGAAATTCAACCATATATCTTTGAGATAGAGAACAATTTAGATAACTATCATCAACTTTACAAGAGTCGTATAGAGAATGTGTTGGAAGCTCGTCATCAAGAGAATAAAAACTTTCATAGAAAGTTAGAAGAAAAGAACGTTTGACAAATATACCTTATAAAAGAAGGATGATATGAATTTGTTATAGTTTGTTATTATAGATAAAAAAGAAGTAATTATACAAGAAAAGTAGATAATTTAATCCTTCTTACTAGTTTTTAGATGGAAATAGCTCTTATTTTTTTATAAATAGAATAAAAAATGAATTTTAAACTTGCAATTGAGGCAAATTGTTGATATAATGAGGGAGTAAATTAATATAAAGGAGTTTCACATGGCTTTAATTCAATTAACAACAGAAGAATTGCGCACCTCTGCTCAAAAGTACACTCAAGGTTCTGAGGAAGTAAGACAAGTACTTCGTACATTGACTCAAGAGCAAAATACTATCCGAGACAACTGGAAAGGTGCTGCTTTTGAGAGCTTTGATCGCCAATTCACAGAATTGTCTCCAAAAATTGAAGAATTTGCAACTTTGCTTGATGAAATCAATGCACAGTTGAATAAAGTTGCTGAAATTGTTGAGCAAAACGACCAAGATCTTGCATCACAAATTTAATTTGTTATATAAGTGGCTTTAGGAGGGCGAGAGCCTTCCTATTTTTTATGACGGAGAAGATTTAAAGTAATATGAGGAAGAATAGAATTTTTAAATATATAGGAAGTAGTTTGTTAGCATTAGGATTGCTTGCATTGATTATTTTTTTGAATCTATCTGTTCAAAAAAATACAACGATTAGCAATGAAAATAATGCAAAGGCTAATCAGCAGACAAAATTAAATGTAGCTATCGTAAATGAAGATAAGCCTGTCTACGTAGATACAAAAGAATACAATCTAGGTGCTAGTTATGTAAAAAATATCGAGCGTGATAATTCACAAAATTGGTCTGTTGTCCCTCGTGGAGCAGCTGATTCTGGGTTAGAAAGTGGGAAATACCAACTCGTTTTAACAATTCCTAGTGACTTTTCTGAAAAAATACTCGATATTAACAGCATCAATGTTGATAAGACAACCATCAATTATAAGGTGAATGCGCAAGGAAATTTGCAAGTAGAAAATGATGCAAATAAACTAGCGAAAGATATTGTTTCTGATTTGAATGGTCAGTTAGTTGACATGTATATGGCTAGTATTTTGAACAACCTTTATACAGCACAAAAGAATGTTCAAGCTAGCTCACAGATACAAGCAACCAATATCGGAAACTATCGTACGAATTTATATAATACAGCTATCAACTCTAAAAATCTTTTCCCAACTCTCTATAGTATGTCTAGTTCCTCTGTTGACGCCAACACTGCTTTAAAGACAGGTTTGGAGGGCTACTCACAGATTTTTGGTCGTTTTGATGTTTCGCAGATTGCCTATGGCGAGAAGTTTGGAACTCTACTTAAGAATAGAGTAGATGAGAAGAAAAATCATGCGGATGTTATCACTGGGCTCATTTCTCAGAGTCGGGAAGACGTTAAGGGACAAATTGAAACCTATAAGGAATTAATTAAAGCTCAAGGTAGTCTGACTGCGAATATAGATGGAACACCAGCATCCACTGATGGAACGTCACCAGAAGTTGAGGCTTACTATAAAAAAGTAGCAGAAAGCATCAGCACAGAGATTGGTAGCTTACAGAAAAATCTAACAGATGAAAGAACCAAGTTTGAAAATCATAAAAATGATATTCATAACTTTATTGATGAGAAATTAGCCACTTACTATGGAACAAGTGAGAAGAGCAAAATCACTCTTGATCGATTTTTGGATAAAGCTGCAAACAAGGATTTAGAGAAGGTTGAGGAATCTCTAAAAGAGCAGCTGGCTTCTGCAATCTCAGAATTACCCAAAGAAGACTTTAGTGGAAAAGAATTTAGTGGTTTTGGTATGACACCAATCACAATTCCTTCTGTAAACTATACAGATTTAAAAACGATTAAAGAGCCAAGCGACGAGATTTCTTTGACGGACTTGAAGAATCTGGAACATCTGGCAATCACGAGTACGAGTGCTGTTGGACGAACAGGAACAAAGGCTAAGGTATCATGGAAGGCTGGAACAGGAGTGACGGTTCATTCGGTCACTTATGATGGCACACCAGTTGAGTTTGGTCAAGAAATTGATTTGAAGACGGGTGGGACTTTCAAAGTAGCCTATAGTGTTGCAGAGGCAGCTCCGACTCCAACTACAAGTTCAACGGGGGCTTCAAGCCCAACTCCAAAAGCGGAGCCAAAGACTGTTGATATTTCCTTGAATGATGTTCAAGCAGTCAGTGCTCCGATAGATGTCTTAGCCGTTCAGCAAGCAGCAGTGACTTATGGACAAAAGGTTCAGAAAATAGCTTCTGACTACCAAAAGGTGGAAGCACTCAGACAAGCATACAATACTGTCAAAGAGTTACGAAATAGTGATGTAACAGATGCTTTATCAAATATTTGGCTTGAAGCTATTAGTTCAAACCTGAAGAAGTATGAAGACAGTCTGACTGCACCTGCTAGCGATACAGATACAGAGGGTACTAAAGAGAAAGTAGATAAAGCCTTGTCAAAACTGACTACTCTCAAGCCTGTTCTAGAAAAAAATGTGAAGGATGTTTTGACTACCAACCAAGAATTGAATACAAAAATCAATGAACAGTTAGAGTTGTACAAGAAGTTGGAAGAAAATCTAAAGGATTTGGTTGAGAAGCAAGGGAAAGGCAATGATGCTTTTGAAGAGACTAATAATCAATTGGCTACCCTAAATTCGGATTATGCAGCTCTCTTGTCAGAAACTACGGGTGTGAAGGAATCTTCTCAAAGTAATGTCAAAGCTGCAGAGTCTGTGAATGAGACTTTAGGTAATTTCAATCGTGAATTGTCAAACGCTCAAACAAGTACTGAAAAGTTGTCACAAGATGCTGACTCCTTGATGACGCAGTTTAACGAAGAATTAACTAACAATGGAAACTTTGTAGAATCCTTTGTGAAGGTTCTGAATAATGCCTATCAAAATGGGGTACCAAATGAAGTGTTGTTGAACTTCTTATCCAACCCTGTTACCCAAAATGCTACTTCAGTGAAAGCGACTGTCAATGTTTACCGTCCATTTACATGGATTTTACTATTGGAGATTGTTAGTCTCTTTACAGCCTATCTGTTTGCAACTCAAAACGTTATTCGCAAAGTCAAAGATAAGTTCAAACTTGATAAGTTACATGATACAGACTTGATGACGGTAACCATCCTATCTGCTTTAAGTATCGTTGTCGGATTGGTAGTTGGTGTTGTATCAAGTGTTCAGCTACAGGTTGGTCGTGAATATCAACCATCTTGGGTTCTATTAATTGTTTTAGCCGCATTTGTACTGATTCAAGGACAATATCTATTGCTTAAACATTTCCGAGTGATTGGTATGGGACTCTCCTTCTTTATGATGATTAGCTTTGTCTACCTATCAAATGCTATTGGGACAACAGCAAGTCTAACTGGTTTCCCAGCATTTATCAAAAATCTCAATGCGTTATCAATATTAGAAGGTTTGCTTTCAGGATACTTTGATGGACATCCAGCAGCAATTATCGCTTTTGTTGCAACGATTGTTGTCATAGCTGTTTTACTTGTTATAAATATTTTTATCAGAGAAAGTAGTTTGTGGTTTCAAGCAAGCCAAGCTGAGAAAGAATAGAAAATAGAAATATGAAGAAAATCATTCTTTTCCTTCTTACCTTAGTAACATGTGCAGCAGTCTCTGGGGCTGCTGCAGATGATTTGAAGGATAACAGTCTGCAGATTGATGATTCCCGACTTGAAAAGAAAGAGGGATTGAAATTTGGTCTACAGTCTGAACAAACCAAGGAGCTTTTTAATGAAGCAACTCAAAAGAGGTTGCAGGACATGCAACAGCATCAAGAGGAACAGTTGATCACAGAAAGGGGCCAACTGTTTTCTGCTATACAGAGACCAGTGAAAAAATCTTCTGAAGAACAGTTGTTTCAGCCCAATGCTCAAAAAACAATTAAATTTCAAACAAATATAGGCCATGTAGAAAAAGGTGGTCTGAATGACTTTCTTCCAGAGATATTCTATGTGGTGTTGATTTTCTTGCTTTTTGGAGCAACGGCAGTAATGAGTTATCGTGTGATGGTAGAAGGGATGGACTAAGTTTTTAACTAGTCTGTCTAAATAACTTAGAAAAGGATAAACCAGGCATAGGAGGCGTGTAAAAGGTGGAGCAACATATCAATATTACCCTACGTTTGAGAGAAAGAGATGTGGATATTCGCATCCCACGGCGAATTGAAGTGCGCCGGCTGGTGCGAGAAGTGGATACGATTTTTAATCCAGGTATCAAGCGAAAAAAATATCAATTAAGAATTGTCAATAAAGGTTTGTTGATTGATGAAGGAAAACATCTGTCTGATTATCCTATGACGACAGGAGATTTAGTAGAAATTGAGGAGATATAGGTGGCTGAAGAAAAATTTGAATTTGGTGGACAGTCGTTTGTCTATGAAAAAAATGAAACAAACTGGGAATTAAAACTCAAACGTTCAGATGTTGCGAGTCAAGATTTACGGGAACTGTTACTATTGGATTTGCATCATCCATTCTTTTTAGAGCAATCGATGGTGTCTGATGAGGATAGTGTCACCTTCTCCTATCAAGTCGAAGCTCATGGACTGACTTATGAGGAAATAAAGGAACGTACCATTTCGGAAAGAATCCGTTTGGCCCTAAACGTTTTTCGTTTAGAGGGCGCTTTGGAGTTACCTGTGACTTTCCTTTTGCACCCAGTAAATCTCTTTATTACCAAGGATGCTCAGGCTAAGATTGCTTATCGTGGAATTCCTGGTCTGATGGTTCCTCAATCAATATCCTCAGAAGATTTTTTACGCCAGGCTAAATGTTTTACAGTAACACTATTTAGCGATTTGGATTTCATGGATCTTTATAATGGTTCCTTGGAATTAGAGACCTTGCCCGACTTTTTAAATGACCTATGTCAGGCAGATGATATAGAGGCTGCAGTAGCTGTTTTGGAGAAGTACTATACGGAGAAGGCTGCGAAAGAACGGGCAGATTTGGTCTTGGTTCCAAGTAGACGCCATCGTGTCTTTAAACTGGCAACGATTTGGTTAACAGCCAGTGTTGTCTTGCTAATTGTTCCACTGATCTATCTGATTTTTGTGCAAAATCCTTTCAAAGAAAAGATGTTGCAGGCAGATACTGCCTTTATTAAAGTGGATTATAGTGGTGTTATTACAGAATTAGAGAGAATTGATCCAGCTAGCTTGCCGAATACGCAAAAGTATGAGTTGGCTTACTCTTATATTCAGGGATTGGAATTTTCTTCTGAACAAAAGAAAGTCATCTTGAACAACGTAACACTCAAGTCAGATGAGCTTTATTTGACTTACTGGATTCAGGTTGGGCGCAATCGTTTTGAAGAGGCTCTTGATATTGCGAAACGGATTAACGACAGTGACTTGATTCTCTATGCTTTGACTCAGGAAATCAAGCAGGTTCGAGAAGATGGCAACTTGTCAGGGAAAGACCGTGAAAGTAAGTTGAATACTTTGGAAAGCGAGTATAAGAAATACTGGGATAGTCGAAGTGAGCTACTAACGAGTGAATCAAGCTCCAATGCTTCTACAACTCCTAACCCTCAAGACAAGGCTTCTGAAAGCAAACCGTCATCTGAGAAGAAACCTGTTCCAAGTAGCTCCTCTAGCAATTAAAGTAGACCAAGGAGAGAAATTATGAAAAAACAAATCATTTTCTACAGCCAAGGTCTGCGTTATGAAGTAGAACTGAGTGCAGATAAGACGGTCTTGGTCGGGGCGACTGAAAAGGCCCAAGTCTACCTTTCTCAACAGGAAAGACCGATTCAGCTCAAGGTCGATGGTGACGAGGTCTTTTATCAGTACGACGATGAAGTGGGACTCTTGAAAGATGGTCTGCGTTTGGGTGAGGTCGTCTTTTATCTCCGAGAAGGGGAGCCAAGGGTTTATGACCTTTTGGATTTATCAGAGTTTCAGATTGGCTCTCAAAAAGGTGCATTGATCACACTAGATGGAGATGTTGAACTCTTACTCCAAAAATCCCAAAATCAATGGACGCTAACTCGACTAAAAGGCGCATTTTATCGAAACAATCATCTGGAACAAATGGACCAGCAATTGATTGGTTTTGGAGATGAGTTGAGTCTAGGGGCGGTGACGATCAAGTTCTATCCTGATGAAGTATGGGTCCAGGGTCCTGCCCAAGTTGGGCCACAACTGACTCTGAGAGAACCATCTCGATATGGTTTTTATGAAGATTATCCAGATTATCATCGTTCCCCACGGATCATCTATCGTGGTAGCGAAGATAAAATCTTGATCAATCCCCCAGGTCAGGAGCCGGTTAAGCCGAGTGATGAACTGTTAAAGCTGATCGTTCCTCCTCTGATGATGGTCGGGGTAACCGTCTTAATCACCTTGATTCAACCTCGAGGGATCTATATCCTTGCGACAGTAGGGATGTCCATAACCACAATGATTTTTTCTATCCGTGGTTTCATCAAAAATCGTAAAAAGTACAAGGCTGATAAGAAGGAACGGGTCGATCTCTATCGTCTTTACCTGAAAGATAAGGTCAAGGAATTGACTCGTCTGGAACGAGAACAAAAAGAAGGGATGCACTATCATTTTCCAACGGTTTTAGAGTTGACGGACTTGGTTGAGAGTTACAATCACCGGATTTATGAAAAGACTCCCTTGCATTTTGACTTTTTATACTATCGTTTGGGACTCGGGAAAATGCCGACTAGCTATGACTTGAAATACGGTCAACAGGAGCGTAGCGGTAAGAAGGATGCTCTGGAAGAAGAGGGTTACGCTCTCTATAGTCGTCACAAAAAGATCCCAGATATGCCAATCCCGGCAAACCTCAGCCATGGACCAGTGGGTTATATTGGACCTAGAAATCTCGTCCTAGAACAACTGCAGCTTTTGGTGATGCAGCTAGCGACTTTCCATTCTTATCATGATGTGCAGTTTATTACGATCCTGCCTGAAGAGGAAAAAGAGCAATGGTCTTGGATGCGTTGGCTACCTCATGCTAAACTGCAAGAACTCAATGTCCGCGGTTTTGTCTACAATCAACGAACACGGGACCAAGTTCTGAATAGTTTGAATCAAATCTTGAAACTACGTCGTAGTCAAAAGGAAGAAGCATCCCACAAGGAGAGCACCCTCTTCCATCCTCATTACGTGGTTTTAGTGACCGATGAGAAGTTGATTTTAGATCATATCATCATGGAGTTCTTTACCGAAGATCCAACGGAATTAGGTTGTTCTCTCATCTTTGTAGAGGATGTCATGAGTTCCTTGTCTGAGAACATCCAAACAGTGATCAATATTAAGGACCGCAATACGGGCCAACTGGTCATGGAAGAAGGAGTTTTGAAAGAGACGGACTTCCGTTTGGACCATTTCCCAGCAGATTATGACAAGGAGCGGATCGCCCGTACCTTGGCACCGCTCAATCACCTCCAAAACCTTAAGAGTTCAATCCCAGATTCTGTGACTTTTATGGAAATGTATGGGGCGGAGACCTTTGAGGATTTGCAGGTATCGAGCCGTTGGAAAAAGAACGCACCTTACAAGAGTTTGGCTGTGCCAATTGGTCTGCGTGGTCAGGATGACCTGGTTCAGCTCAATCTGCATGAAAAAGCCCATGGACCTCATGGTTTGATCGCAGGGACGACTGGATCAGGGAAGTCAGAAACCATCCAATCCTATATCCTATCCCTCGCTGTTAACTTCCACCCTCATGATGTGGCTTTCTTGTTGATTGACTATAAGGGTGGTGGGATGGCCAATCTCTTTAAAAATCTTCCCCATCTCTTGGGGACGATTACCAACTTGGATGGTGCCCAATCTATGCGGGCTCTGGCTTCGATCAATGCGGAGATTCATCGTCGTGAACGACTCTTTGGAGAGTTCGAAGTCAACCATATCAATCAATACCAGAAGAAATTTAAAAACGGAGAAGCGACAGAACCGCTCCCTCACCTCTTTCTCATCTCAGATGAGTTCGCAGAGCTCAAGGTCAACCAGCCAGACTTTATCAAGGAGCTGGTATCCATCGCGCGTGTCGGGCGTTCCCTCGGGGTCCACTTGATCCTAGCTACTCAGAAACCATCTGGTGTGGTGGATGACCAGATCTGGTCTAACTCACGCTTCAAGATCGCCCTTAAGGTGGCAGACCGTTCGGACTCCAATGAAATGCTTCATACGCCGGACGCAGCTGAGATTACTCAGACAGGACGTGCCTATCTACAGGTCGGAAATAACGAAGTCTATGAACTCTTCCAGTCAGCCTGGTCAGGGGCAGATTACCAGCCGGACAAGGACGATATGGGGATCGAGGACCACACCATCTACCTTATCAATGAATTGGGCCAATATGAGATCTTGAATGAAGACCTATCAGGCTTAGAAGATGTGGATGAGATCAAGGAAGTTCCGACAGAGTTGGATGCGATAGTGCACCATATCCAGCTCTTGTGTGAAGAACAAGAGATTCCTCCAGTACCACAGCCATGGTTACCACCGCTCAAAGAGCGAATCACGCTAGACGAACTGGAAGAAGTGCAACCGACAGTAGCCTGGACACAAGAGAAACCACTCTCTGTCTTCTTGGGGATGGCGGATATCCCGCAGGCCCAGAAGCAAGAAGCTGTCTCTATCAATCTCTCCAAGGATGGTCATATCCTCCTCTACGGAAGTCCGGGTACAGGAAAGACCACCTTCCTTCAGACAGCTGGTATGGACTTGGCTCGCAAATTCAGTCCCAAGGCCCTTACCATGTACTTGATGGACTTTGGTACTAATGGTTTGGCTCCATTGTCCAAGCTTCCACAGGTGGCGGATACCATGCTTTTGGACCAAACGGAGAAGATCTCTAAGTTTGTACGAATCATGGAGAGAGAACTTAACCGTCGTAAGAAACTCCTTGCGGACTATGGTGTTGGGACCTTAGACCTCTACCGTCAGGCCAGTGGTCAGGAAGAGTCGGCTATCGTCATCCTCTTAGATAGCTATGAGGCCTTCAAGGAAGAAGCCTATGAGGCGGAACTCTTCAAGCTTTTGGTGCGTATCTCCCGTGAAGGTCTCAGTATCGGGGTTCACCTCTTGGTGACAGCCGGTCGTCAAACCAACCTTCGTGCTCAACTCTACTCGAACTTCAAGCACCAGTTGAGCCTGCCACAGAATGAGGCAGGTGAAGTGCGGGCTATCGTGGGCTCTACACCACTTGCCATGACCATGGAAGATATCAAGGGACGTGCCCTTATGAAGCGGGAAGAGGTGGATGTGATCCAGTTGGCACTCCCAGTTTATGGAGCCAATGACACCCAAGTCCTCAATAACCTGCGCCAAGCAGTCGCTTCCCTCCAAGAAGCCTGGACCGGACAGCGCCCAAGTGCCATCCCGATGGTGCCAGAGGAGTTGACGATGGATGTATTTCTCAATCTGCCTACAACTCAAGAAGCGATTCAAAACCATGAATTGCCGATTGGTCTGGAGTTTGAGGAAGTACAAACAACAAGTTTACCGATTGACAGGTTTAAGCACTTACTTGTCTTGTCAGACAAGGATACTGCTATGAACGCTGCGACAAATCATATAATCAAATTGCTTCTACATTTATTTGATAAGGAAGTTATTACGATTTTCGATCCTATTGATGAATATCGTTCAGTTTTAGATAGGGTTGAGCATTACATAGGAAGTGGTATGTCTTACCGATCTATACTTGATTCTTTGAAAGAACAGGTTCTTATTGCTAGAAAACAGCGTAGAATGTTAGAACATTTTGTTGTTATAACAGATGTTGGGCAATTTGTGACGGAAAGTAATATTGAACCAAATGAACTTGCACTGTTGATGGAAGAAGGGCAGAGAGTAGGTCTGCATTTAATCTTTGCTACTCACAAATCGTATCTATCGGGTTATACAGACATACCTAAATACATGAAAACTCAATTAGATACTGCTATCATAGCAATGAAGATGTCTGAGCAATCAATCTATACTCGTTCTACTACAGGACGTGAAGAACCGTTGCTAGATGATCAAATTTATCTTCATTATCAAAATGTTCAAACAAAATTGAAGATTACAAAAAATAGAGAGACGAGGTAATCCATATAATGTCACAAGAGCGATATCTCCAGATCAAAAAAGAATATAAAATTCGACTAGTATTAGTAATTTTTCTTTTAGTCCTTTCTTTTATACTATATTTGCTTATAGTTCTAAGTTTTTCTAGACATATCCCATTTATAGCAACAGTTATGGGGACGGTTATACCCTTTAATTACTTTCTAGTGGTCCCGGTTTGGCAAGAGAAAAAAGCGATTGAAGAAGAGCATCCTGAATGGAAGAACCTTAGTACTAGTGGAGTTAAGGTTCCTTCATCTGAATCAGATAAAAAGATTCTTCCATTTATTGGAACTGTGCTGGCCTTATTCTTCTCTTTTGCGATGCTCTACAGACCGGTTAAAGCGAATAAGCCAATACCTAGTGTTGAAGAAATCAATAAGATACCAAAATTGGACCGCAAAACACCTAAAACACCAAGCTCTTCTAGTTCTGAAAGAGCTAACTCCTCGGATTCTGGAGCATCGTCTTCTACTGAAGAGAGCACGAAGGCAGAAAGTTCAGGAACGGAATCTTCAAAAGATGAGACACATAACTATGATTTCCATCTTCCCGGAGTTGATGATGAGGAATTGCGTAGAGTCATTGATAGATCCAAAAAAGATTTTAGCGAGAATCATGCTAAGGAACAGTCTACGGAAGATACGGAGGATAAAAATGAGTGATGCGAGTTTAAGAGCGCAAATTGATAGTGATAAAGCCCAAAAAGAAAAGTACAAGAGAGTACGAAATTCTATCCAATCACATGGTTTAGATTCAGATGTTGACCTTAGTCGTTTTGAAGGCTATGTTGAACTTTGTGATAAAACTATTACGAAAATCGATAGTAATGAGGGATATCATTATCTTTCAACCTTAAAGTCAAAATTAGAATCTGATAAAAAGACTCTTAAGGAGTACATTGACTTTGTCAAGGATGCGAACTCGTCCTTCAAAGATTTATATGCAACTCTTGGGGAAAAAATATCAGATTTAGATAGTGCCATAGCTAGTAATAGAGCAGCATATAATAAAGGGAAACCATGGTGGGAGCAACTTTGGTGGTAAAAGGAGGTGTCTATGGATACAAATATTAATACTATTGATAGTAGCTATACAAGTGATGTAGTAACATATGATGATAGTCAGATTGATACAATTATCAATGAATTGAATGAAATCGTGAATCTTCTTTCTAGTATAGATACTGAGATATCTGGTTTGGACTCAAATGATACGGAGTGGAAGGGAGAAAGCAAGAATCAATACTTAGACCTAAAGCTATTTCTAAAATCCTATCATTCTGACTATGGTAAGAGTATAGAAGAACTTAGGAAAGTGGTATCAGGTTTAAAAACATTACTCGGTTCTATCTCCACTTCAAATGTCATAAAGGAGATTGATAACGCATGATATTTACATTAGAAGCCTTATACACACTACATATATTTAATGATTACTCAGATGATTTGGCATTCCTTCCACTTCCAACTGCTATTGAAGGGAATGAAAATAGAAAAGACAACCTTTTGTGGGTAATTGAGAAAGGTTTTGAAGATTTAAAGGAGATGGGGCTTATCGTTGATAATCGGCCTACAGAGGAATGTGTTCAATATGGAGCGTATTTGAAGGAGTATCACGAAGCTAACTATCATTGTCAGATTGATCACCTCCTATCCTATGCGCCTGGAGTGGATGAGTTCAAACGGATGGCTGTTATTATCATGGAAGTCGGTGATAATCAATTTCAACTAGACCGAGCAGGTAGTGCTGTTTTCCTAGCCTTTTTGATGGAGATGCACCCTGTCTTACAAGAAGTTGATGATACTATCAAAGATTATATTCATTCGCAATGGGAAGAGGAAGCATTTATGCGCTTGATAGTCCACCATGGGAATGAAGAGGCCCTTCGTATCCGAATCAATGAGTTTTCTAAAGATACACAAGACATTATCTATCTAACAAGTGATCATCATTTATATGAATATGATGTATCGAAGCAAATGCGACGTTCGATTGATAGTGAACAGCTAAAAACACAACTGATAAAAAAATTGAAAGTGAGGATGTGATATGGGAGTAGATTTTAAACTCGTTTTAAATGATCAAGAACAACTCATTTACCACTGTCTTAATATAGTCACACTTACGAATCAGGTTTCGACCAAGATTCAACATGTCGTTTCAACACTTCCCAACCTATCCTCTGAGGGAGCCTATCATGATTTGATTAGTAACAGTAAGACTAATGGGGGTCTAGGCTCGTATTATCTGAAAGCACAGGAGTTTGAGACACTCAGTGAAGTGCTCTATAGACATGCGCAAAATACTTATACTCAAATGGTAAATACAGATAAGGTTTTAGCTACATCGATTGCCAACTTTTTGTTAGAAGAACCAACCACAAGTGCCGAATATAAGGAGGCTATCAAAAAGGATCCTAAAGGCTCAGTTGAACAAATCATGCGAAGCCGTCAAGCAGATGCGAAAGAAAGTGGGGCCCAATGACGAAGTATTATAGTAATAAACCCGACTTTCCCGGTGATCCAATCTCTCCTCTAGTTTCGTCCAGTAGTTATTTCAAGTCAATGAGTGATATCATGGATGATATCGAAGCAGCGG
>CAUPXG010000021.1:0-21213 GCA_963515155.1 Streptococcus oralis
TAAAGCATCACAATTCTCAAAACGTTAATCAATACGATTATATCAACGTTTCGAAGCACTTCATGGTTCACACCATGGGGTGTTTTTTTGATTATTTTTAGCAAAATTCACACCACTTTTCACACCAAATTCACACTATTATTTTTTAAGATTACGAAAGGCAATTTCTCCAACAGCCATTGGAATTACATTTGAAGTGTTGACATAAGTCTTAGTTGTAATTGTATCACTGTGAGTGAGTGCTTCAGAAATATCTTCCATAGGGGTTCCTGCCTGTTTAGCGAGTGTGGCTCCTGTATGTCGTAATTTATGAGGGGTTGCATGTGCAAGATCTGGATGACGACGCTTAACAGATTTCATCTTGTTGTTAAGGTAATCAGCATGGAGACAACTGTTTACATTTCCCTTTGTATCAATGTACGTAAACACATACTGTTCTGGAGTCTGCATGATGTTAAATGAAGCCAGTTCAGATTTTTGTTGCTTCTTCCAAGAATTTAACAAGTCGGTAAGTTCTTGTGGAATCGAAAAAATCGTCTTTTTATTCCCTTTAGTTGACTTTCGATTTTTATATCGATCTAAGGCTTGAACCAATTGAATTTGTTGATTTTTGAAATCAATATGTTTCCATTGCAAAGCGTAGCTCTCTGACTTTCTATCTCCTAAAAAGAAGGTAGTATAGAACAAAACATAGTCTTTGAATAGAATTTTTTCAGTCTCTAAATCCTTTTCAAAAGCTGTAAACCATGCTTGAAGTTCTTCTTGAGATAGATATAAATCTTCATCTTTTTTAGATTCCTGTAGCTTGATTTTCTTAGTTGCTTTGATACGGCTAATGGTTTTAGAGAGACGATTAGTTTCGATATACTCTAATTCTTCTGCCCAGTCAAAGATAGAGTTAACGTAGCTCCTGATAACTTTGAAATTTGCATATTCTTCAGCCTTTTGAGTCAATAGATTTAGCACAACTTGCTTATTTTGATTAAGAAAGTCTATTGAATAATTCCCAAGTAAGGGTAAGATGTGTTTTCTAAAAGCAATTTCTGTTCCAACTATAGTTGCTTGAGATGGTGGTTTGGCAGCAGAAGTAGTTTGACCTGCTTTGTAAGATTGCCACCAAACGTTTTGATAGAAATCCGAAAAGAGAATAGAACCGCTATTCTCTAATGAAGCAGATCCGCCACTAAGAATTTTATCAATCTTATTTTGAAGTTCTCGTTCGTATCTTTTTGCTTCATCCCTTGATTTGAACCGTTTTTCAATCACTTTCTTATCAATACCTAGCGAAGATTTAACCTCCTCACGAATATAAACACGTAAGCGATAGGTTCCGTTTTTAGTTTTTGTAATAGACATAGTATTCTCCTTTTGAATTGAGCTAGAAAATACCATGGTTACATTATAACAAATGACCATAGAATTTCTACTGCTTTTGTAACCAGCGATTGATTTCTGTTTTGCTAAAGCGAACAGTTTTTCCAACCTTAATGCAAGGTAAGCCTTGCTTAATCCAGTTGTCTAAAGTATTGTTGGATATATTCAAATATTCACAAGTCTGCTTTTTATTTAAAAATTGATTGGTATTTTCATTAATATCCAAAAATTTATCCAGTTCTTTCTTAACAGTATCTGATATTAGTGATTGAAATTGCCGAATCACTTCGTCTGGAATAAATAAATTCATAAATAGTCCCGTTTATTTCTTTCTATTAGATTTAAATTTTTTTAGTTTGTATTTTGTTTTTTAAGTCTTCAAGGGTTGAAGACTTAAAAAATAGGGAAACGTTGCTGTAGCAATACTTTTCCATTTTTTAAATCAGACTTTATATTAAAATGGTAGATGTGTTTTCCAAGTTTTATTAAAAAAATAATCCAGGAATGAACCTATGTCTTTATCCTTGCTTTGAATAATTTCATTAAAAAATGGATCTTTTTTTTCATTTGTAAAACTAGGGATTTTAAAAGAAAGGAGTTCATTATTTTGATTATCCTTGTAGCAACCAAAATCAAGGATAGTAACAAGAGATAGAGTATTTAGCATTAAGCGAAAGAGATATAGTACTTGCCATGTAATCATAATAGAAAGAAAATAACTTTCATTTTTTAAGTCATTCCTCCTACTTTCTTTAATAAGATTTTTTTTAGTTCTTGCAGAGTTTTTTGGATTTACAAATTCAGATACATCAATAAACAAGAAAATAGATTCATCCAATGTTAATGGATATAAATAATCCATAGCATGATTTAGTTGAGTTTCAAAAAATGTTTTTATATATCCATCTTTACCTTTTTCCTCGTACAATTCTTTTAACTTATTTTGGGTATCTCTTACTGAAGTTTGAACAATTATCTTAAAGTTTGATAATCCTTTCTTAATCACACTATATACAAATGAAGAGAGCTGATCATTATGTAGTTTATCTAAGTCAGTAGTCTTGAATTCACTTTTAATTTTTTTTCATTCAGTGTCATTTCGTATCTATAGATGCGGTATTTACGAGATACGTTTAATTCAATCTGTTTATTATGTTCTGCTTTTGCTGTTTTATCGTAAAGAACATGCGACAAGTTTTCATTTTTTTTACTTGAAAGAATATGGTGATCATCAGGAGTTGAACATTTTGTATAAACTATTTTATTTACTTGAGATGTATTAGATAAGCTCCTCAATAATAAATTTCTTGTTTGAAAATGAATAATCGCATCAGTAGCAAATGTAAATGCGATTTCCATTTCATGAACCCTAATAATTGTTGGGATAATCCAAATACCAGTTTGCTGTTTGATTCCTGTTATAACGTTTATTAGTTTCTTTCGTATTGCTGAAATAGAGAGAGTTTCAAAATTTAGACCTCCATGATTCAGCTGGAGTAAGCAATAATTAACAGTATCTCCGCTTTCTTTTTTATAAATTTTTCCAATTTCAAGTCTTCCGAATTCCCTTGATTGGATAATTAAATCTTCTATCTGATTTGAATTGTGAGTAAATTTTTTAACTTCATGAGGATTCTTTTTTTTGAATTCTATCAGTTTTTCAATGTCAACAATTAGTTTTTCACCTAAGTTAAAAACCATGCGATCAAACCCCCAGAAGGAATTCATAAAACTAAAACAAGATTGAATTTCTTTCTCATTTAAATGCATCTGTTTATTTTGACTTTTCATGATTTAAGGTTTCCTTTCTACTATTATTTTTGATTGAAATTATGCTAGGAAGTATTAGAGATTGAAAAAAGCAGTTAAATTATTTTAACCGCATTTGTAATTCAATTTATCCCTTTTTTTTTCATATATAATTAGTATGCCAGGAACTTCACTAAAAACTGTGTTTTTTTTATTTTTTAGTGAAAAAATTTTTTTAAAACAAAAAAACACTCAATTTTGAGTGCTTTAAAAACGCGTCGTAACAAGGTTTTGAAGAAAAAAAGTAGGTTTTTACCTACTTTAATTTTTTTAGTTTAGAACAAGAATGTTAAGAAAGAAATCAATACTTTCAGTACGATTTTTATTTAGTTGAATTTTTTAATTTTAATGAGAGATATATCATAATGTTTGGAAAAAGTTACTTAGTTTGCTTGTGAGATTAACTTATAGGCGTAGGATTTTTGAAATTCTTCTGGTCGATTGTGTCCGAGAGCACGTGATACAATTAAACAAGCCTTTCGATCAAGGGCAACACCTTTTAATTCGCCTCGTAGATAAATTTTTTCTTTTTTATCTTTGATATCTTTGGGATCTCGCGCGACAAGAAGATAAAGACGTTTTGCGTATTCAGCACGATATTTATGAGGTTTTAAAGCAGTTGGAACTTGAAACACACGTTTTTTACCAGCTAGTTTAAATTCTTCAACAAGCCTTTCTAATTCTTCTTTGTCTCGCGTAATAATCGGAACCCAACGATCTCGTGCTCCTTTTGATTTATGTTTTTTACCAATAATTTTAAGATAATATTGGCCATCCTCACGTTGGTAGAGGGAGTCTCCAGTAATAGCTTTTAATTCATTTTTTCGTAGTCCAGTGGCAGATACGATTGAGAACCAGCGATTATTTGTTTCTTCAGACATCCTGTCGTCATTAGACTTCAAACGATTATTCTTTTTGTCGGCTCGATATCGAATATCCGTTGCAATAAAAGCGGTAGAAGGTACTCCTAAAACTTTGGCTAATGCTGCTTTATAGGTTGACTGGGTTGGAGCAGAAAGTCCTAATTTCTTACAATGTTTTAAGTATTGATTTACTAAGTCAATCCATCCCTCAATATTGTTAGATTTTTCAAGAGCTTCTAAATCTTCGGCAGTAGTTATTGAGGCAACAAAGGAAGCAAATCTGCTCCAGGACCCAGCGTAGTTATGAAGAGTTCGGTCGGTATGGATTAAATGAATGTCCTCTCCCGTTTTTTTGGATTCATTTCGCTTGATACCCTTTCCTTTTTTAAAGCGCGTGACTAGATTAGTTAGTCCTTTAGATTGGACGAATTGTTTACGGCCTTCGAAAGTAGTTAGAGAATCCATCTGTTGTTTCTTAGCTTTCTCTTTAGCTTTTCGTCGATCAGCACGACTACGTCTCTTCTTTGCCATAGTTCTTTCCTTTCTATAGTAGATAATGTGCTTTTAAAGAAGATCTTAAGAAAAATCTTAAGGTCTTTTTTATTCAAGTTGAAGTAGTGCAGTGACTTAAGCTTATATTCACTGATGTAGTATCTTCCCTTTGCTTAGGGCGCTTCTTAATTGATGGCTAAGAAGATAACCAAGTCATTTTACAACATGACAAGTTGACTCAATTCAAATAAAATGTAGAGTTCCATCTTGCAGATAAAAATCTGTTGTTTTTTCTTGTTAGTCTTTTTCAGGTTTAATTGCTCTGAATTTAGCGACTGAGCTAAGCTAGTTTTTGTATTTGATTTTTAGACTTTTGTTATTTACTTTAGTTTTTATACTTTGATTTTTTACTTTGTTATGATCAAAAAATTTTTTTAAACTGCTATTGACATCTTTTTTATTATCTATACATTTATTTTTTTTTAGTTAATGAAATACAAAACTGGTTCTTTCCTAACCCAGCTTAAACCTACTGTTTCCACGATAGCTACCTCCTTTCAAACATAAAAAACGTAGCTATATTAGTTACGTCTCTACTCAATCAATTATCTTGATATTATTAGTATGCCATAAATTTTAAAATAAAAAAATCAGGATAAGTTTTTTTACGTTATTCACTTTTACCTAGTACTGTGTGTTTAGCGTGACTTACACATACGTTCCTGTCAACGCTAAACACACAGAAAAAATCAGAATCGCAAAAAAAAAGAAAGATGAGAGAAAGAGGAAAAACTACAAAAAAATTGAGAAGAAAATAATACCTTTATCAGTTTTTTTAATTTTTTATTTTTATAATTTGAAAAAAAAGGCATACTATAATTATAAAAACAATTACGGAGGGAACAACTATGTTTCTAAAATATTATTCACTCATTAACTATATTCTCTATAAAAATCGCAGAGAATTCGAAAACTCATTTGATTGCTATCCGAAAAAGACAGTGTATGAGTTTTATATTAGGGAGTCTACAGGAGGAATGAAAATTAGGCAAAAAGAACATAATGCAATTCATGTTAGCCTATTTTCTAATAGTGGAAGTTATATTACACTTTACTTAAGGAATTTTACGTCAGAGGATTTGGTGGCTGTGATGAATTCATTAATCAAGCAGAAGAAAGAACTTGGATATGAGCGGTTGATTTGCTTGTTATCAGAGCTCAAAAATGATGAACGCTTAAGTTTATTGATGAAGTTATCCAAAATGAAATAAACATACTGGGACGAGTATCTCAGTGTGTTTTTGTGGTAAATTTGTCTTTAAAATAGATAAGATAGATTATTTGATAAAGCCATTGTATTAGATGATTGGTTTGCCAACAATGTAACAGATGAATTATTCATTCAGCTAGAGCTGGATAAAAACGCACCAAAATTGGTGCGTTTTTATTTTTTGTGCTATAATAGAAATAAATAAAAGGAGGAGTTACATGATTGGAGAAAATATAAAAACGTTACGTAAAACACATAAATTAACGCAGCCTGAGTTTGCAAAGATTGTTGGTATCTCTAGAAATAGTCTGAGTCGTTATGAAAATGGGACAAGTCGAGTTTCGACAGAATTAATAGATCGTATCTGCAAGAAATTTAATGTTTCGTATATCGATATCGTAGGGGAGGAAAAAATGCTCACACCAGTAGAAGATTATCAATTAACTCTGAAAATTGAAGTGATTAAAGAACGAGGGGCGAATATCTTAGCGCAACTTTATCGTTTTCAAGATGAACAAGGAATTGCATTTGATGATACTTTAAATCCTTGGGTTCTAATGAGCGATGATTTGTCTGATTTGATTAATACGAGGATTTATCTTGTTTCAACTTTTGAGGATATAGAGCGATTTAATGGCTATTTGGATGGTATTGAACGTATGCTAGAACAAGCTACTCATCTGGTGGTGGCTTAATGAAACTAGAAGAATTTAGTCAAGATAATTTTGAACAAGCCTCCAAACGGCTTATCCGTTCTTTAACTCGTGGAAAAACAACCTCATCTCATCCTAAGGCTATTTTGCTCGGTGGACAGAGTGGTGCTGGGAAAACAACGATTCATCGTATTAAACAAAGGGAATTTCAAGGTAATATCATTATCATTGATGGGGATAGTTATCGCTCTTTTCATCCGAACTACCTTGGCCTACAGGAAAAGTATGGCAAAGATAGTGTGGATTATACAAAAGTATTCGCGGGACAAATGGTTGAATATCTTGTAGATGAGTTGAGTAAAAAAGGTTATCATTTATTAATCGAGGGTACCTTGAGAACAACAGAAGTTCCCCGAAAAACGGCCCAATTATTGGCAACTAGAGGATATCAAGTCTCACTTGCACTGATTGCGACCAAGCCAGAATTGTCTTATCTCAGTACCTTGATACGTTATGAGGAGCTCCATGCTATAGACCCTAGTCAAGCAAGAGCGACTCCCAAAGAGCACCATGACGGAATTGTAGAACATTTAGTTGATAACTTACGAGAGTTGGAAACGGCTAAACTTTTTAGACAAATTCAAATTTATCAAAGAGATCAATCGTGTGTTTATAATTCGGAAGTAGATCAAATCTCAGCAGCAGAAGTTCTACACGAATGCCTATTTGGAAAATGGAACAAGGTGGAAAAAGAGATGTTGAAGATAGAGCAGGAACGGTTGAGAGAGTTGGGGGAAATTGATAAGTGACGAAGGGATAATTTATGAGTACATTTAAAAAAGTAATTTATTTTTGTACCAGATTTAACTACTCATAATCTATGGGAATTGGTTGAACAGTATAAAACAGGGAATTTAAGAGATTATGAATAGGGGCATTTTAAGTAATGTAAAGAAAAGCAAAGAATATGCAAAGTGTTTGTTTTAAGGCAATTATCACAAGTTAATTTTTTAAAATAATTTAGTATTTTTTGTTTTTTTGACCAAATCATGACCAAATCATGACCAAAATTAAATTTTTAGAAATTAATATAAAGTAAAGTAGATCAAGAAATTGGTCTATTTTTTGTGAAACAGTATTCAGAGTTATTAAAAAATATTCTATCATTTTCACTATGAAATTGTTCTGTCCATTTAAAAATGTTGGAAGAGATTTAATAGTATTTTTGGTTTATAGAACAGATATAAAGTTTTAAATATGATTACGCTTTAAAAAATGTTGTATTTTATTGTGTTATCCCTTGACAATTTTATTTAGAAAATATATGATAAGGATAATGACAGCGGTGTCATTTTGTCTGATATAAAAAAATTTAGTGATAGATAGTAAAAAAACAATAAAAAATTTGGAGGTGTTTTATGAAGCATTTTGTTCACAATGAGGTTTTTAGTATTCGGAAACTTAAGGTTGGATTGTGCCCTGTTTTGGTAGCGGTTTCATTCCTGGGGGTACAAAGTGTTTTTGCTGATGAAGTAGTTACAAGTGCTCCTCAAATATCTATGAATGAGCTTTATACTTCGACCACCAATAGTATAGAAGGTTCTTCAACTAGTAATCATGACAATCCTACTGGGATTGACTCTTCTACCTCACAATTAACCGATAGTAAAGTTGATTCTCCTTTGATATCTAATAAGGAATATAAAGAAGATGGGGTAAATACTGGATCTTTTGAAGATGAAATGAAAGATTCTCCGCTAGTTTCTAATAGTGCCCTTTCTAATTCAACTATCAAAAGTTTAGAAGGTTCCTTAACTAGTAATCATGACAGTTTGACTGATTTTATTACTACTTATTCAAAGTCAGTTAGTTCTGAGAACGAAGTTGCAGATACTTCTAATAGGAATGAAGTGGGAGATAGTAACACTGCTTTAGAAAAAGGGACTGAAATTTCGGCTTTAAGTGTAAAAGATTATGGTGCAGTAGGCGATGGGGTTAATGATGACCGACAAGCAATTCAGGATACAATAGATGCAGCTGCTAAAGGATTAGGTGGAGGGAAAGTATATTTTCCTGAGGGGACTTATTTAGTTAAAGAGATTGTCTTTTTGAGAAGTCATACACACCTAGAAGTACATGAAAAAGCTACCATATTAAATGGTATCAATATCAAAAATCATCCTTCTATTGTATTCATGACAGGTTTATTTACGGATGATGGTGCGCAAGTAGAATGGGCCCCAACAGAAGATATTAGTTATTCTGGTGGTACTATTGATATGAACGGTGCTTTGAATGAAGAAGGAACTAAAGCAAAAAATCTACCACTTATAAATTCTTCAGGTGCATTTGCTATTGGGAATTCAAATAACGTAACTATAAAAAATGTAACATTCAAGGATAGTTATCAAGGGCATGCTATTCAAATTGCAGGTTCGAAAAATGTATTAGTCGATAATTCTCGTTTTCTTGGTCAAGCTTTACCTAAAACTATGAAAGATGGGCAAATTATAAGTAAGGAGAGTATTCAGATTGAACCATTAACTAGAAAAGGTTTTCCTTATGCTTTGAATGATGATGGGAAAAAATCTGAAAATGTTACTATTCAAAATTCATATTTTGGTAAAAGTGAAAAATCAGGTGAATTAGTAACTGCAATTGGGACACATTATCAAACTGCAACAACTGAAAATCCTTCAAATATTAAAATTCTAAATAATCATTTTGATAATATGATGTATGCGGGCGTTCGCTTTACAGGATTTACTGATATTTTAATAAAAGGAAATAGGTTTGATAAGAAAACTAAAGAGGAAAGTGAACACTATCGTGAAAATGGTGCTGCTTTAGTTAATGCTTATAGTTATAAAAATGTTAAAGACGTATTAGATCTGAATAAACATGTGACTATTACTGAAAATGTATTTAATATTGCTGATGCTAAAACAAAAGCAATACGTGTTGCAAAAGATAGTGCAGATTATCTTGGAAAAGTAACTGATATTACTGTAACAAAGAATATCATTCATAATAATTCGCAAAATACTGAACAGCCAAATATTGAATTATTAAGAGTCAGCAACAATTTGGTAGTATCTGATAATATCATCTCGGGAGGTAAAGACGGAATCGTAATTGAAGAATCCGCTGGAACTATCACTGTCCTAAATAATCAACTTTCCAATTTAACAGGAAATCATGTTTCTTTACTTAAAACTGATTTTAATGGGACCAGCTCAGACACAAATAATAGTGTCGGTGATTTTAATATTATAACTGAGAATGAAAGTTATAAAATCTTTTCGCAAAATTCAGGTAATCACTCAGACAACCACTCAGATAAGCATGTAGAGGAAATAAAACCTGTAGCTGAAAACAAAAATAATTTAGCTAATAATTACTCAGTAAATAGTGTAGATGATAAAATTGAAAAATCAAATCATGATTCAGGTAATGTAGTAACAGGAGAAATTTCACAAAAACAATATGACGTAACTAATGTTAGTGAAGTAGTTAAGACAAAAAATAATCAACATGCATTACCAAAAACTGGATTAAATAAAATGGTTGAGTTGCTTTTAACTATTATTGGAATTTGCCTTCTATTTGGACAATGGAGTTTAAAACGTCGTTATGAAGATAGATAGAATTTGCTCAATACAAGGTAGTGCTAAAGAGAACGAAGATAGCGTAGATTACAAAAATCAATATTTCTGGATTATAGATGGAGCAACAGATTTATTTAATTCAAAAGATTCTATAGGTTATTCAGTTTCGGAAGTATCTCATCTTATTTCTGAGTGTCTCAAGCAGTATTGTAACGATTCTTTATCATTGAAGAAAATTTTCGAGCTTGCTTTAGATGACGTTAGAAAAATAATAGAGATAGATAAGTGTGAGTTTGATGATTATTACCAGTTACCAACTTTTGCCTTTATTTTTGCGAAATTATCTGGTTTAAAATTAGAATACATAATGATTGGCGATTGTGTTATGATAGTCAACAATCAAGTGATTACAGATCATAGAGTAGATTGTCTTTTTGAGCAAGGAAAATTTACAATCAAATCTAATGATGAAGCTGATAAAAAGACTATATTACAAAATATTAGGAAGCTAGCTAATAAACCAGATGGATATTGGATAGGTTCACTAGACAAAAGTAGTATAAATCATGTTATCAATGGTAGTTTGGAAGTAACTAGTAATCATATTGTTTTAATGACTGATGGTTTTTACGATTTTTATACTCAAAATTCAGGCTACAATTTTGGAGAGTTAATTGAAATGAGAAAAGAATCTACAAATATTGATCCTATTTATGGTAAAAAAGATGATGCAAGTATTTTGATAATTGATGTTTAAAATAATTTCATCATATGATGAACTATAAAGACAGTTATCTATACGAGTTCTTTATAGTGCAATTGATTATTGAGGTTAGATAATGTTGAGAAAGCATTTTGACAATGAAATTATTGAGTTGTCTAATAATCTAGAAGATATATGGATTTCTATAATAAAAAAATATGAAATGATATTTGATGACTTAACCGAAGTTCAAAAACAAAGTATTATAGATAATGATTTAGTTATTAATGAAGCAGTTGTTACAATAGATATGAAAGGTATTGAACTCATCTGTTTACAACATCCTGTTTCTGTTGATTTGAGAAGAATTATAACTATAGTAAAATTATCCACAGATATTGAACGTATTGGTGATCGAATCATTGAAATAGTTAAGAATTTAAAAAATATTCATACAATGCATGAATGGGGACCATTATTTTATGAAATGCTAAAAATACATTTTATTATAGGGGATCACTTAAAGAAAACTCTAACATGGTATAAGAATAGAAACTATGAACCTGACGTATATGACTATAATAAAAAATGTAAGTTGATATCTGGTCTATGTCAAAAACTAGGAGACAAAGTAGTAGAGAACTTTCTTATTGAATTCTCAAATGTTGATGAAGCTATTGTATTTTTAGAAGTTATTAATATTCTTGATAAGATATCCCATACAACACAATCTATTTATAAATGGTTAGATTATCAGGAAATTGGAGTATTATAGTTAAAGAGGAGTATATATGCAGACAATAGTAGATAATTTTGCTAATAAAATTATTGAATATGGAATTTATAAATCGATGGACCAAATATATATAAAAAATAGAATATTGGCTTTAATCGGTGAAGAAGGAACTGATAAGATTTCAAATGAGAGTGATCTTAAAAAATTAAAAGACAATTTAGTAGAAATAGCTTTAAAGAATGGTAAAATTGCTGATTTAGCTGAGGCAAAGGAATGTTTAGGTGCAGAGCTGATGAATTTTATCGTTCCATTACCAAGTCGCCTTAATGATATTTTTTGGAGTTCATATGATGTTTCGCCACAGGATGCAGTTGAAGAGTTCTATCAGTTAAGTAAAGATAGCGACTATATTAAATTGTCAGCTATCGCTAAAAATATAGCTTTTCATACTGAAACTAATTATGGTTCACTTGAAATTACAATCAATTTATCAAAACCGGAAAAAGATCCGAAAACAATCGCGGCAGAGAAATTGGTAAAGTCATCTAATTATCCAAAATGTTTACTTTGTATGGAAAATGAAGGTTATCAGGGGAGAATAAATTATCCAGCACGTGCTAATCATAGAATTATTCGGTTGGAACTGGGAGACGAAGTATGGGGTTTCCAGTATTCCCCATACTCATATTTTAATGAGCATGCGATATTCTTGAATAGTCAACATGTACCAATGGCTATTACGTTCAAAACATTTGAACAATTATTGGAGATTGTTGATATTTTACCAGGGTATTTTGCTGGTTCAAATTCTGATCTTCCTATCTCAGGAGGTTCTATTCTTAGTCATAATCACTACCAGGGTGGAAAACATATTTTCCCAATGGAAAAAGCAAAATTTGAGAGAGAATTTCTTTTTAAAGACTTTGAGGATGTTAAAGCAGGTATTGTAAAATGGCCGATGTCAGTGATTAGGCTACAAGGTGAAAATAAAAATCGTTTGGTAGAATTAGCTACTAAAATCCTAAATATCTGGAGAGAATATTCAGATTTAGAAGTAGACATCATTGCTAAGACTGAAGATATTCCACACCATACGGTGACTCCTATTGCTCGTAAAGTGGATGGAAGATATGAATTGGATATTGTTCTGAGAGATAACCATACTACTAAACAATACCCAGATGGTGTTTACCACCCTCATCAAGATGTACAACATATTAAAAAGGAAAATATCGGGTTAATCGAAGTGATGGGACTTGCGATTTTACCACCTCGTTTGAAAACAGAGTTAGAAGAAGTTGAAAAATATCTTTTAGGAGAAAAAAATTCAATTGCAAACTATCATTTAGAATGGGCTGATCAATTGAAAGAAAAATATCCTAATATTAAAAAAGAAGAGGTTAATCGCGTAGTTCAACACGAAGTAGGACAAGTGTTTGCGAGAGTTCTCGAAGATGCTGGCGTTTATAAGAATACTCCGTTTGGACATGAAGCGTTTATGAGATTTGTTAAGTCGGTTGGAATTAATTAGGAGGAACCCCCAATGGCAATATTGGTGACAGGCGGAGCTGGTTATATTGGTAGCCATACCGTAGTAGAATTACTAAATTTAGGTAAGGAAGTCGTAATTGTCGATAACCTTTCGAACTCTAGCATCTTGGTATTAGATCGGATTGAAGCAATTACTGGGAAACGTCCTGCGTTTTACGAATTAGATGTTTGTGATAAACAAGGATTGAGAAAAGTTTTTGAACAAGAATCTATTGAGGCTGCAATTCATTTTGCAGGATACAAAGCTGTCGGCGAATCCGTGCAAAAGCCTGTGATGTACTACGAAAATAATATTATGAGCACATTAGCTCTTGTTGAAGTGATGTCAGAGTTTAAAGTTAAGAAGATTGTATTTTCATCGAGTGCGACTGTATACGGCATTCACAATCAATCACCCCTCATTGAGACAATGCCGACAAGTGCAACAAATCCTTATGGGTACACCAAAGTGATGCTTGAACAAATTTTAAAAGATGTTCATGTAGCAGATTCAGAGTGGAGTATTGCATTGCTTCGTTATTTTAATCCGATTGGGGCTCATGAGTCTGGGCTTATTGGTGAAGACCCCTCTGGAATTCCCAACAACTTGATGCCTTTTATTGCACAAGTAGCTGTAGGCAAGCGATCAGAGCTAAGTGTTTTTGGAGATGATTATGATACGGTAGATGGTACTGGTGTTCGCGATTATATCCATGTAGTGGATTTAGCGATAGGGCATATAAAAGCTTTAGAAAAAGTATCTGAAAAAACAGATGTTTATATTTATAACCTGGGCTCAGGAGAGGGAACTAGTGTATTACAACTTGTAAATACATTTGAAAGTGTCAATAAGGTTTCAATTCCTTATAAAATTGTTCCAAGACGATCAGGAGACGTTGCGACTTGTTATGCAAATGCAGACAAAGCATATAAGGAATTAAATTGGAGGACAACAAAATCGATTGAAGACATGTGTAGAGATACATGGAATTGGCAATCAAAAAATCCCAATGGCTATAATTGATGATACTGTCTATATGAGTGCTGTATTTTGGAAAAATTACTTAACCTTTTAATGAAATGCATATTTAATGAAAGATAAATTTTTTTAAAAAATGTTTGAAAGCGCTTGACAAAGGAAACGGTTTCATTGTATAATGTGAACATGATGACACCGATGTCAAAAATAAAAAAGAAGGTCTTTATATGAAAAACTTAACAAAAATTAAGTTCAAAGAGAATGGGGAATTTAATCATTTCCCTGGGAATACAGTTGTAGCAAATCTTTATACTAATTCAGATTTGATGGAAGTTGTTGATATCATTCAATCACGCTATAGAGAGTTACCATTTATAGATAAATTCACATTAACTCCAAGAGATTCTATTCATATGACTGTAATTGAATTGCTTTGCCATGAAAATCGTGAGCCTGAATTTTGGAGTAGCCATCTACCATTGGATACGCCATTACAAGAAATTCATGATTACTTTGCAAAACAACTAGAAATTTTCCCATTGCTAAACGAAGATATTCATATGCGTGTGACTGAAATGGGAAATCAAAACATTTTAGTAGAACCAGCCGATGAAAAATCAGCTAAACGATTAGAAGAAATTAGAACATATGTTTCAGAAAAAGCAGGTGTTCGATTCCCTAATCATGATCGCTATCAATTCCATATCTCAATTGGATATCTTCGAGTTCCATTAACTGAAGAAGAAAATGAAGAGTTTACTAAAGTGAAAAAGGAATTAACCGAAGTTCTGCTTGAAAAGATTCCTGTCATTACAGTAAATCGTATCGATTACACAGTATTTGAAGATATGAGATGTTTTGTTCCATATTGTGAAAAATTTTAAAATAAAATTATAATTAAAAATAAAAAGGAGATTTCATATGAAAAAATCTAAATTATTATCGTTTTTAGCTGCAGGGGTTGCGGTTACAACATTGGCAGCATGTTCAGGTGGTTCAACTAATTCATCAAATTCTTCGAGCGATACACCTCAATCAGAAGAAAAAGCTGACAAGAGCCAAGAATTAGTAATTTATTCTAACTCTGTTTCAAACGGACGTGGGGATTGGTTAACTGCTAAGGCTAAAGAAGCTGGTTTCAATATTAAAATGGTTGACATTCCAGGTGCTCAGTTGGCCGATCGTGTTATTGCTGAAAAAAATAATGCAGTAGCTGATATGGTATTTGGTATTGGAGCTGTTGATTCAAATAAAATTAGAGATCAAAAATTATTGGTACAGTACAAACCTAAATGGTTAGATAAAATTGACCAATCTCTATCAGATAAAGATAACTACTACAATCCTGTAATTGTTCAGCCATTGGTCTTGATTGGTGCTCCTGATGTTACTGAAATGCCTAAAGATTGGACTGAGTTAGGCAGCAAATATAAAGGTAAATATTCAATTTCTGGACTTTCAGGGGGAACAGGGCGTGCGATCTTGGCAAGTATCCTTGTTCGCTATCTCGATGATAAAGGAGAATTAGGCGTTTCTGAAAAAGGTTGGCAAGCAGCTAAAGAATATTTGGAAAATGCGTACACTCTTCAAAAGGGTGAAAGTTCAATTGTTAAAATGTTAGATAAGGACGACCCAATCCAGTACGGTATGATGTGGGGTTCTGGTGCATTAGTTGGACAAAAAGAACAAAATGTTGTATTTAAAGTAATGTCTCCTGAAATTGGTGTTCCGTTTGTAACTGAACAAACAATGATTTTGAATACTAGTAAGAAACAAGCTTTAGCTAAAGAATTTATTGATTGGTTTGGTCAAACAGAAATTCAAGTAGAGTACAGCAAAAACTTTGGTTCTATTCCTGCAAATACTGAGGCAGTGAAAGAGTTACCAGAAGCTACTAAGAAATTTGTTGATCAAGTGAAACCGCAAAGTATTGATTGGGAAGCTGTTGGAAAACATTTGGATGAATGGGTTGAAAAAGCTGAACTAGAATATGTAAAATAGGGCATAAGTGTAATTTTTAAAATTCCAGGTCTCTCTAAAGTTTCTAAACCTACATGAGAAATTAAGAGAGACTTTTCATTTATAAGTAAAGGAAGTTAGTAATATGATTAAATTTGATAACATTCAAATTAAATACGGTGATTTTATCGCGATTGATAATCTAAATTTAGATATTAAGGAAGGAGAATTCTTTACCTTCCTTGGACCATCTGGATGCGGTAAATCAACAACTTTGAGAGCTTTGGTAGGTTTTTTAGACCCTTCATCTGGAAGCATTGAGGTTAATGGGAAAGATGTTACTCATATGGAGCCAGAAAAACGTGGAATCGGGATCGTATTCCAATCTTACGCACTATTTCCAACAATGACAGTTTTTGATAATATTGCATTCGGTCTAAAGGTTAAAAAAGTTGCTCCAGATGTTATTAAAGCCAAGGTTTCTGCAGTGGCTGCTAAAATTAAGATTTCAGATCAACAATTGCAACGTAACGTTTCAGAATTATCTGGAGGACAACAGCAGCGTGTAGCTTTAGCTCGTGCTCTTGTTCTGGAACCTAAAATCCTATGTTTGGATGAACCCTTGTCAAACCTAGATGCAAAATTACGTGTGGATTTGAGAAAAGAGTTGAAACGTCTTCAAAAAGAATTGGGAATTACGACTCTATATGTTACACATGACCAAGAGGAAGCGTTAACGCTATCTGATAGGATTGCTGTTTTTAATAATGGTTTTATTGAACAAGTGGGAACACCAGTAGAAATTTATCATAATTCTCAAACAGAATTTGTATGTGATTTCATTGGAGACATTAACGTACTTACAGATGAAACTGTTCACGGAATTCTTCTAAATAATGCTCATGTTCTTTTGGAAGATAAAAAAGGTTACATTCGTTTAGAAAAAGTTCGCTTCAAACGTGAAACGGATCAGGATTTTGTCTTAAAAGGTTCAATTATTGATGTGGAATTTTCAGGAGTTACAATTCACTATACTGTTCAGGTATCTGAAAATCAAATTCTTAATGTAACAAGTATCGATAGTCAGTCAGCTATTAGATCTGTCGGAGAAAGTGTGGAATTATTTATCACACCATCAGACGTTCTGCAATTTTAAGGAGGTGCAGTATGCGTCATAAATTAAATTGGAAAGATTGGCTCATTCGTTTAGGCTTAATCTGGTTCTTGGTAACTTTCATCATTTATCCAAACTTTGATTTAGTAGTTAATGTATTTGTGAAAGGTGGGGAGTTTTCACTTGATGTCGTACAACGAGCTTTTAAATCTCAACGTGCGATTCAGAGTATTTTTAACAGTTTCAAGTTAGCATTCTCACTAATTATAACTGTTAATGTTGTTGGTGTACTTTGTGTATTGTTTACAGAATATTTTGATATTAAAGGAGCTAAAATATTAAAACTAGGATACATGACGTCACTAATCTACGGTGGAGTAGTTTTGGCTACTGGTTATAAATTCGTTTATGGACCATATGGAATGATTACCAAATTTTTACAAAGTATTATTCCATCTTTAGATCCTAACTGGTTTATTGGTTATGGTGCAGTTCTATTTATTATGACATTTTCTGGTACTGCTAATCACACCTTATTCCTAACTAATACAATTCGAAGTGTAGACTATCATACTATTGAAGCTGCACGTAATATGGGTGCAAAACCATTTACAGTGTTTAGAAAAGTAGTATTGCCAACTCTAATTCCTACTTTATTCGCTCTGACAATTATGGTTTTTCTAAGTGGGTTATCAGCAGTAGCAGCACCTATGATTGTTGGTGGGAAAGAATTCCAAACTATTAACCCAATGATCATAACATTTGCTGGAATGGGAAATTCTCGTGACTTAGCCGCCTTTCTAGCAATTATTTTGGGTATTGCCACTACGATTTTGCTTACTATTATGAACAAGATCGAAAAAGGCGGAAATTATATTTCTATTTCTAAAACGAAAGCACCTTTGAAAAAACAAAAAATCACATCTAAACCATGGAATATCATTGCTCATATTGTTGCTTATGCTTTGTTCACTGTTTTCATGTTACCATTGATTTTCATTGTATTGTATTCATTTACTGACCCAGTTGCAATACAGTCAGGAAACTTATCATTATCAAACTTTACTCTTGATAATTACAGATTGTTCTTTAGTAATAGTGTTGCGTTTTCTCCATTCCTAGTCAGCTTTATATATTCTATCATTGCAGCAACTACTGCAACAGTTCTTGCTGTTGTGTTTGCGCGAGTAGTTCGTAAACATAAAGCTCGATTTGATTTCTTGTTCGAATACGGAGCTCTTCTTCCTTGGCTATTACCAAGTACACTTCTAGCAGTTAGTTTATTGTTCACTTTCAACCAACCTCAACTTTTAGTCTTTAACCAGATTCTAGTTGGTAGTTTAGTAATTTTGCTAATCGCTTATATTGTTGTAAAAATACCATTCTCTTATAGAATGGTACGTGCAATCTTATTTAGTGTTGATGATGAGATGGAGGATGCTGCTAGAAGTATGGGGGCTTCACCATTTTACACAATGATGAAGGTTATTATTCCTTTCATCTTGCCGGTAGTTCTTTCTGTTATCGCACTCAACTTTAACTCTTTATTGACCGATTTCGATTTATCTGTATTCCTTTATCATCCATTGGCTCAACCATTAGGTATTACGATTCGTTCTGCAGGTGATGAAACAGCAACATCTAATGCACAAGCTCTTGTATTTGTTTATACAATTGTTCTAATGATTATTTCAGGAACTGTATTGTACTTCACACAGAGACCGCGTGGTAAGAAAAGGAAATAGTAATGCAATCATCCAGCATGGGACTATCATACATTGAAATTATTATTAGAGTCGTGTTGTCTTTGGTCATTGGAAGTATTATTGGCTTAGAAAGAGGAAGTAAATCTCAACCAGCAGGTATTCGTACACATAGTATCGTTTGTATGGCTGCTTGTTTGATTATGATGACTAATGAATTTGTATCTTATAAGTTTGGAACAGGAGATCCGACACGTTTAGGTGCTCAAGTTATTTCTGGTGTTGGTTTTCTTGGAGCTGGAACAATTCTTATCACAGATAAAAAGAAGGTTACGGGTCTGACAACTGCAGCAGGAATTTGGGCTTCTGCAGGAATAGGTTTAGCTATTGGAGTAGGTTTTTATGAAGGTGCTCTGTTAGTAGCTATTTCTGTGTGGAGTGTGATTTCTATGTTTCAGCCTTTAAAAAAATATCTTCAAAGTCGTTCAAAAGTTATTGAATTATATATTGTAGTTAAATCTACTGAGGCATATAATCGAGTATTAGTTTATTGTGCAGAAAATGGAATTCGATTGAATGATTCAAGAACTGCTTTTGGAGATGTTAATTCTGAAAGAATTGAATATTTTGATGTTCCAGACAAAAGAATAGCATCATTTATGACTCTAGAACTTTCAGGTAAGTTTGAACATCTTAAACTAATGGAAGAAATAGCAAATATTGTTGGTGTTATTTATGTGGAAGAAGTTAGTTGATATAGAATAAACAAAGGGGCAGTTATTCTTGTCCCTTTGTTTTTTAGGTGATAATTGACTCGAAATTATTTGCAAAGTATAAGGATAAACATAAATGAAGGTATATAATATTAATTTTGACTGTGGAAGAATAACGTATTTTGAATATAATTCTTTAGTGCAAGTATATAGATTTCATTCTTTTTATGATATTTGTGAAATTGTATTTTCGTCTTCTTTACCAGCTGATGATATATTAGCAAAAGTTATTGTTAAGGAAAAGATTATTCCGATCTTAGACTGCTATGTCCAAATGTTATTAGATACTTTTATAGTTTCAATGGATTTTACCGAAAATGATTTTTTATATTTTCGTGGTAAGTTATTTTCATACAAGTTTATCAGTTGTGAAGTAGAAAAAATTGTAAAGAATAAAAATTTTAATTGTCAATGTTATTTTTTTGAATCGGAAGAATAGAGTATAAAATAGAAAATTTTGAAATTAAAGTTTTGTTAAGATACATTAAAATATTTTACTAAATTCTCTTGTTAAAAAAAGTAAATATTGTATAATAAAATTAGATAAATCATAAATGGAGGACTAAAGTGAAAAATTTAAACGATAAAAAGGTAACTATTTATGATATTGCGCATTTATCAGGTTTTTCTCCAAAAACTGTTTCACGTGTTATTAACGGTGGTGAAAAGGTAAAAGAAGAAACTTATCGAGCTATTCAAAAAGTCATTGATGAGTTGTCGTATGTTCCAAATGCATATGCAAAAAATTTGACTAAGAAAGAAACTACAAACATTTTGATTTCCGTTAAAAAGATTGATTCTTTTCCCTTGATTTGGTTTCAAACTTTACTAGATAGAGTTCTACAAACTTGTAAAGAGTTTGGTGTAAACGCTATTGTTGAATACTTTGGTGAAGAAGATACGATTAGGAATTCAATAATTTCAAGTACAGGAAGCTTAATAGATGGAGTAATAGTATTTTATGAAAGTAAAGACGATATTCGGATTAATTATTTACAGAAAAATAATATGCCTTTTATAGTTTTTGGAGAATCTCGAACACCTGATGTTGTTTATGTATCTAATAACAATTTTCAAGCCACTTATGATATGATGGAATTAGTAACAAAAGAGAATATTAAAAGTATGTTGTTACTTATGGGAGGGGAATCTCTTGTTAATAAGGATCGTGAAAAAGGTATTCGTACTTTTTTGACTGATAAAAATTATTTAATGGATTTGCAAGTTATTTATGGTTTAACTACAATTGATTCAGTTTATTCATATGCTATAAATAATTTATCTAATCAAAATCATCCGGATATGATATTTGTTTCTGGGGATGAGAAGGTTCAAGGGCTGATTCGTGCGTGCTATGAGAAGGGGATTACCATTCCTGATGATATTTCAATAATTGGATTCGATAATATTCCTATTTCGCAATATTATACTCCAGCTCTGTCTACTATTTCTCCTAATTATGCTATGTTAGCCCAAAAAATGATAGAAGGTGTTTTAGCAATCATTAACGGTGAAAATATAGAATCCGTTGAAATATCTTCAAAAATTATTAGAAGACAAAGCTTTTAATCGGTAAAAAATACCGATTTTTTATTATGTGACTATTAGTCCGTCTCGCTCCGTAAGGTGCGAGACAAATAAACCACC
>CAUPXG010000022.1:0-18977 GCA_963515155.1 Streptococcus oralis
TCAACCCCTGTCAGAGAGGCAGAGCCACTGGTAAAGGCTCTCAATAGGAGAACGATGGAAAGGCTCGAAACGGTTTGTCCAATGGTTGAAGTCGCCTGATAGTTTAGGGAACCTGTAAACAGTTGAAAGAACCCATAAAGCAAGAGAAAGACGGTACTGAAGATAAAGAGGTAGACGGGAATCATCAGAGAGCTGGCAGATTCTTTCAATCCTCTTAAATTCAAGAGCATGAGCAGACAGACTAGGAAAATAGAGATATGAAGATTGTAGGGATGGAGGGCAGGGATGGCTGCTGTAATAGCATCAGCTCCAGAAGCGACGGATACGGCTACTGTCAGCATATAGTCAACAAGGAGGCTACCCCCTGCAATCAAGCCCAGTTCAGGGGAGAGATTTTCCCGAGTGACCATATAAGCCCCACCACCTTGAGGATAGGCGTGAATAATTTGACGATAGGAAATGGTCAAACTAGCGAGGAGTAAGAGGACAAAAATACCGATAGGGAGGCTCCACCAAATAGCGAGAGGAGAGAGACTGACTAATACGAGAATGACTTGTTCAGGTCCATAGGCAATAGAAGATAGGGCATCACTGGATAACATTGCAAGTGCCTGCATTTTCCCTAACAATCCCCCTTCGCCGTCTGTGAGAGACTTGAGTGGTCGACCGATAAAGGTATATTTTAATTTTCTAAACATTTTCGTTTCCTTTGCTGAAAATTTCAATAAGTGTTATTATACTGCTTTGAAAAAAGGCAGTCAAGGGAGAATGATTGGTATTAGAATATTTTTACAAGCCGAGAGATGCTATTTTTGGTATAATAGATGGAAGAAAATGAGGTTAGAAGAGATGATTTTTGATACGCACACACATTTAAATGTAGAGGAATTTGCAGGACGTGAGGCCGAAGAAATCGCCTTGGCTGCTGAGATGGGTGTGACACAGATGAATATTGTTGGTTTTGACAGGCCAACCATTGAACGAGCCCTGGAGTTGGCAGATGAGTATGAGCAACTCTATGCAACTATTGGTTGGCATCCGACGGAAGCAGGGACTTACACAGATGAGGTCGAAGCTTACTTGCTTGAAAAACTAAAACATCCTAAGGTTGTTGCCTTGGGGGAGATTGGTCTGGACTACCATTGGATGACAGCACCTAAGGAAGTGCAGGAACAGGTTTTTCGTCGTCAGATTCAGTTGTCTAAGGATTTGAATTTGCCCTTTGTGGTTCATACCCGTGATGCGTTAGAAGATACTTATGAGATTATCAAGAATGAGGGCGTTGGTCCTCGTGGTGGGATTATGCATTCATTTTCAGGCTCTTTGGAGTGGGCTGAGAAGTTTGTCGAACTTGGTATGACCATTTCCTTCTCAGGAGTGGTGACTTTTAAGAAAGCGACGGATATCCAAGAAGCTGCTAGGGAACTTCCTTTGGATAAAATCCTCGTTGAGACAGATGCCCCTTATCTAGCGCCCGTTCCTAAGCGTGGACGAGAAAACAAAACAGCCTATACACGATACGTGGTAGATTTTATCGCGGATTTGCGTGGGATGACTGTTGAAGAAATAGCGCAAGCTACCTATAATAATGCAAAGAGTTTATTTGGTCTGAGCGACCTAGTTGAACAGGAGTGAACGATTGTCTGATATACAGAATAATGATAAAAATTATTTTAGAGGTATTTCCGATGATTTGATGGCAAGGATTAATAAAACATCAACTATTGCGTTCAATGATTTACTGCAAGAAATGAATTTATGTGAGATTTTGATTTCTCCTCTCACTTTTGAATTGCTTGGATACAGTTTGAAAAATCTGCCAGATACAATTTGCCTTTTAAATGAATTAGGAGAAATCAATTATGAAGATAATCTAATATCAGAAAAAAATCTGCTGAATTTTTTCAAATATTTAATCATCAATATTCCTGAGTTAGAGGTACGATTTCAGAAATTATGTCAAAAAATTAAAGAGAGACAACCACTTATTTATTCTTTGAAAGGTGAAAATGGGGAACTCTTATTTTTGGAATTAGGTGCCGTGACTGGCAGTGTTCGCTTGTTGGTTTTTCCGGAAGAAATCGTTCTTTTAACATTGTCAGGTTATGATTAAAATGGAGTATGATAGTGATAAATAGAATAAAAATTTCCCAAGTCATCGTAGTCGAAGGACGGGATGATACAGCCAATCTCAAACGTTATTTTGACGTAGAGACCTATGAGACACGAGGATCGGCAATCAATGATCAAGATATAGAGCGGATCCAACGCCTGCATGAATTGCATGGAGTGATTGTCTTTACAGATCCAGATTTTAATGGGGAGCGGATTCGTCGCATGATTATGACGGCCATTCCAACGGTACAGCATGCCTTTCTCAAGCGAGATGAGGCTGTTCCCAAATCCAAGTCCAAGGGACGTTCTCTGGGAATCGAACACGCCAGTTATGAAGATCTAAAAACAGCGCTGGCTCAGGTGACAGAGCAATTTGAAAACGAGAACGAGTTTGACATTAGTCGCGGTGACTTGATTCGCCTAGGTTTCTTGGCGGGAGCAGACAGTCGTAGGCGCCGAGAGTATCTAGGTGAAAAGCTTCGCATCGGCTATTCCAACGGCAAGCAACTCCTCAAGCGCTTAGAGTTATTTGGGATAACCTTGGCAGAAGTGGAAGAAGTGATGGCTAAGTATTCAGTCCAAGGGAGTAAGGAATGAAAAAAGTAATTATTACAGGTGGCAATAGTGGTATTGGCTATCAGGCTGCAAAACAATTAGCTGAAAAGGGCTGGTCTGTTACTCTCTTTTGTAGACGGCAAGAAGCTGCCGAGCAAGCCTGTGAGAAAATCCGCCAACAAACAGGAACTCCGCATGTAGATTATATGTTGGTTGATCTATCTGATATAAAGAGTATCAGGAAAGCAGTAGAGAAGTATATCCAAAAAGAAGGGACTTTAGATATTTTAATTAACAATGCAGCTGACTTTGATTTGTCAGTTAAAAAGCCCATCCTGACTAAGGATGGTTTAGAAAAGCAATTTGCGACCAATGTTGCCGCCCCTTTCTTGCTGTCTATCTTGTTGAAAGGTTTGTTGGAAAAATCTGAGAGTGGTCGGATTATTAATATTTCTTCCCAAGGGCTGATGCTTTATCCTTTCATGAAGCTTGATTTTGAAAATGTAGCTGGTCAAAAACATTATAGTCCTGCCAAGACTTATTATCAGAACAAACTGGCCTTGTTGATGCTGTCGCTTTATATGCGAAAACATTGGAAAGGTATCAAGGTTCAGGCAATCCGTGTGACCAATGTCAAAGTTGATATGCGCCGCTATGATCACCTCAGCGCTTTTATGAAAAATTTGTATAAAATCAAGTCAAGATTTTCAATTAGCCCGGAAGAAATGGCCAAAGTCTACACAGCCCTATCTACAGAAGATGGCCATGACGGTTTTCTGTATGATGAGAAATGCAGGAAAGTAAAAGCAAATAGAACTGCTTACGAAGAAGAGGGGCAAGCAAAACTCTATTCCTTACTTGAACAACTGACATTTTCAAGAGACAATCTATAAAGAATTAGAAAAATAAATTTTATGCTTACTTCTATAGTGGAAAGAAATTTAGATATCGAAATCTGTTTGGGATAACCTTGGCAGAAGTGGAAGAAGCTATGGAAAGTTATGATAATAGCTAGATAGCCCAAAAATATAAAGGGAATGTGTTACAATAGAGGTAATAGCATATGCTTCAACTATGCTCAATACCATGCCTGATAAAAAAAGATAATTGATAAAACCAGCACTTGGGTGAAATTAATGAGGAAAAGCAATGGGAATTTTTGATTTTTTTAAAAAGACAGAAGCACAGAAGACAACAGAAGAAACCAAAGGAGATGCTTGTCTAGGAGTTTTGGGTTTCTTCCCGATGAAAGAAAAGAGGGAATTACTGATTGCTGCGACTTTGGAAGGGAGTTTGACAGTTGGTGATCGTCTTCAGTTTTGCAATCCCGATCAAGGTATGGATGCTCTTGAAACTGTAGTAGTGAAAAAGCTTTCTTGCCAAAACGAAGATGTGAATTCCCTTAGCGATGAGGAGTTAGTTTATCTAGAGATTGATATGCTTCCCTCTCTAGATAAGTTAAAAAAGGGAAGTGTGCTCTATAGTCCTGGTGTAGATGAAAAAAAGCGTTTATCTAGCTATGCTTATGCTCTCTATCGAGCTTTTGTGACTATTCAAGAAGGTAAAGTAAGTGATGAGGACTATCAGAATCTTAGTCTTGATGATAGTATCGAAATTTTACAGGCTTTTTTATGGGATTGCCGTCAAAAATCAAAAAGTGAAGAAAGTAATCAAGAAAATACTTGTAAGTCAGAGCTTCTAGCAGAAATTGTCAAAGACAAGTTGCTAGAAGCGGATTCGATTTATGCTGTTTATTCAGAAAATACTGGGGAACCTTATCTTTTCTCAACTACATATGATAGAGGTGATGAAGGCTATCTATGCACTGACCCAATGATTATGCTATTTACCCCTCGTTGGTATCATCAGTATAAGGAAGCAATTGAAAACCAATTAAAAGTGGTAAAACGGATTGAAAATACGGAAGATAAAAAAGGAATTGAGAATTTTCTTGGGACAGCCTTTTACTTGAATGGTGCTTTAGGAGCATTCTTTAATACCAAAGAAGCTAGTATAAGTTCTTCTATTTTAGTTCAAAAACCAGATTTTACAGGCTTGCCAGAGATACAAGTTCCTGTTATGAATCCTGATATTGTGAGATGGATGCTTTTGATGGGACAGATGGATAGACCGACTACAGAAGAGGAAGAATTAAATTATAAACTCTATTATAAGTTCTTTTCAATGGCAATGCCAAAAGCTAAATTCCTTCTTCCTATAAATGCAACATCAGGATTTCCTGAACCTAGTCAGGAAAGTAATTCTCATGTTTTAGAAGAATCTGCTACGTTTAATCTTCCGACTAGAGAAGGGAAAAATGGACGAAATTCGGTTTCAGTGTTTACTGATTGGAAACGTTTGCGAATGGTTTTCGATGAAAATTGGAGCGCTATGATTGAAAACGCTGGAGGCATGATTGAAATCTTTGACTATGCCATTAACCAGACTGAGTATTATAAAGCGGGTGTTTATGTCAGTGACAAAGCGTTTAAAGAAATGCAACAGTTCAGTGAGGAACTAGAAGGAAGAGCTAAAGGTTGATCAAGGGATGAAAATAATCGTTGATAGAGAGTCTATCTGTATGGGGGATGATGTTCTGCCTCACAAGGTAGAACTTGAAGTTCCTGAGGACATGACAGTAGAGGAATTTTGTGATTTCCTTCAAAAGGACAGATATTTGCCTAGATTGGATACAGAGTGGCTTCTCCGACATGGTGGGCAGACAATAACAAGCTATCATACAGAAACAAAAGAACTGACGAATCCCAATATCTATTTAAAAGACCTGATTCATCAGAGTTCTAGAGGAAATGAATTTGTTTGGATATATCGCCGTTCCTATTAGAAAAGAGAATAAATGATTTTCTTAAAAGATAATGAATGAAAATTAGAACAATATGCATTGATTTTTTGACAACAAGAGGTAATCTAAGCAGTTGGCCCTGTTTGGAGTGACTTTGAGGGAAGATAAAACCTTCATAAAAATGGTGAAAGGAAACGATATGGCAAATAGAAGCTATATTTATTTAAAAAACGGGAAAGATGTACGTATTTTAACGGAGGGAGTTTACACCATTCCTTATTTTTGGCAATTATTTTGGGATGAAAAAGATGTGCGAATGCCTAATATTCTATGGAAGAAATTTAATATCTTACTTCCTATTGAAAAATTCCAGAAAAAGGCCATCAAAAATCGTTCCTTTTTAGAACAGAACGCTCCTCAGACCTTGCAATTATATGATGATTTTGTTCGCTACATTCTTGCAAATGTCAAAGCAGGTGACATGCTAGGGTTTGATATTTTAGAAGTTGCTGATATGGATGGATTAACTATAGCTTCGCGTAAGCTTATAAAAAATATCCGAGCCATTCAGGAAAATCAACCCCAAGAATTGGATTTTTCTTTAACAGAAAAGAACGTAATTTGGTCTGCTATGGGATTTCCTGATTATTATGCCTCAAAATTATTGCCAGAAGATAATATTCTAGACTCGGTTGCCTACCTAGATGAGTTGAAGAAAATGCAAGGCCCAAAAGATAAGCAAGAACAAGATCAAGAAGATAAACAAGAACAAAATCAAAAAGATAAACAAGCGCAAGGTCAAGAAGAGAATCAAAAACAAGAGCAATATCAAGAAGACGATCAAGCGCAAGGCCAAGAAGATAAACAAGCACCACGCAAAGAAGATGAGAAAGTGCTTGATGAGACTGGTGCAGAATCTAAAGATGACGAGTATCATATTCCTTTGAGATTTTGGTTTCTCTTGGTGTTGGTAATTGTTTGGGTTTATAGATTGTTTTTAGCTAACAAATAGAAAAGAGAATAAATGAGAATTGCAGATTATAGCGTGACCAAGGCAGTGCTGGAGCGTCACGGTTTTACCTTTAAAAAGTCCTTCGGGCAAAATTTCCTGACGGATACCAATATCCTTCAAAAAATCGTGGATACAGCTGAAATTGATGATCAGGTTAATGTTATCGAAATCGGGCCAGGGATTGGTGCCTTGACGGAGTTTTTGGCTGAGCGTGCGGCAGAGGTTATGGCCTTTGAGATTGACCACCGTTTGGTACCGATCTTGGCAGATACCCTGCGTGATTTTGACAATGTGACAGTAGTCAACGAGGACATTCTCAAAGTTGACTTGGCCCAGCATATCCAGAATTTTAAAAATCCTGGCCTGCCAATCAAGGTAGTAGCCAACTTGCCCTACTATATCACAACGCCTATTCTCATGCACTTGATTGAGAGTGGCATTCCTTTTAGTGAGTTTGTCGTCATGATGCAAAAAGAAGTGGCGGATCGCATCTCAGCCCAACCTAACACCAAGGCTTACGGTAGCTTGTCGATTGCGGTTCAGTATTACATGACAGCCAAGGTTGCTTTTATCGTGCCTCGTACGGTCTTTGTGCCAGCACCAAATGTGGATTCGGCCATCTTGAAAATGGTGCGCCGTCCAGATCCAGCCGTAGCAGTCGAAGATGAGAATTTCTTCTTTAAGGTTTCCAAGGCTAGTTTCACTCATCGTCGCAAGACCTTGTGGAACAACTTAACAGGCTACTTTGGCAAGACCGAAGAAGTCAAGGATAAGCTGACCAAGGCTTTGGACCAAGCAGGCTTGTCACCAAGTGTGCGTGGGGAAGCACTAAGCTTAGAAGAATTTGCTAGCCTTTCAGATGCGCTTAAAGGACAAGGACTCTAAGATGCGGGGACAAATCATTAAAGCCTTGGCGGGCTTCTACTATGTGGAGAGTGACGGTCAGGTTTATCAAACACGCGCGCGTGGGAATTTCCGTAAAAAAGGTCATACACCCTATGTTGGGGATTGGGTAGATTTTTCTGCGGAGGAATATTCTGAAGGTTATATTCTCAAGATTCACGAACGGAAAAACAGTCTGGTTCGTCCGCCTATTGTCAATATTGACCAAGCTGTGGTAATCATGTCGGCTAAGGAGCCTGATTTTAATAGCAATTTGCTGGATCGCTTCTTGGTACTCTTAGAACATAAGGGCATCCATCCTGTCGTCTATATTTCTAAAATGGACTTGCTAGAAGATAGGGAAGAATTAAGTTTTTACCAGCAGACCTATGGTGACATTGGCTATGACTTTGTGACCAGCAAGGAAGAACTCCTACCCTTGTTAACAGGCAAGACTACAGTCTTTATGGGGCAGACAGGCGTTGGAAAATCAACCCTTCTCAATAAAATCGCACCAGACCTCAATCTCGAGACAGGAGAAATCTCAGATAGTCTAGGTCGTGGTCGCCATACCACTCGAGCTGTTAGTTTTTACAATCTCAATGGGGGTAAAATCGCGGACACACCAGGCTTTTCATCACTGGATTATGAAGTGTCAACGGCTGAAGACCTCAATCAGGCCTTTCCAGAGATTGCCAGTGTCAGTCGAGACTGTAAATTCCGTACTTGTACCCATACCCATGAACCAGCTTGTGCGGTCAAGCCAGCTGTCGAAAAGGGTGCCATTGCGACCTTCCGTTTTGACAACTACTTGCAATTCCTCAGTGAAATTGAAAATCGCAGAGAAACCTATAAAAAAGTCAGCAAAAAAATTCCAAAATAAGGAGAAACCTATGTCTCAATACAAGATTGCTCCGTCAATTCTGGCAGCAGATTATGCCAACTTTGAACGTGAAATCAAACGCCTAGAAGCAACTGGGGCAGAATATGCCCATATCGATATCATGGATGGTCACTTTGTACCACAAATCAGTTTTGGTGCAGGTGTGGTTGAAGCTCTTCGTCCCCATAGCAAGATGGTCTTTGACTGCCACTTGATGGTAGCTAATCCAGAGAATCATTTAGAGGACTTTGCGCGTGCGGGAGCGGATATCATCAGCATCCATGTGGAAGCAACACCTCATATTCATGGAGCACTTCAAAAGATTCGCTCTCTTGGTGTCAAACCTTCGGTTGTTATCAATCCTGGTACGCCTGTGGAGGCAATCAAGCACGTTCTTCACCTAGTTGACCAAGTCTTGGTCATGACAGTGAATCCTGGATTTGGAGGACAAGCCTTTCTGCCTGAAACCATGGACAAGGTTCGTGAGTTGGTTGCCCTTCGTGAGGAAAAAGGTTTGAACTTTGAAATCGAAGTCGATGGCGGAATTGATGATCAGACCATTGCTCAGGCTAAAGAAGCTGGTGCGACCGTTTTTGTAGCAGGTTCCTATGTCTTTAAGGGAGATGTCAATGAGCGAGTACAAACTCTCAGAAAACAACTGGACTAGGGTTGCCGTTTTTGCAGGCGGAGACCACGGTCACTACCGGACGGATTTTGATTGCTTTGTCGGTGTGGATCGCGGCTCGCTCTGGGTCTTGGAAGAAGATCTGCCTCTCACTCTAGCAGTTGGGGATTTTGATTCGGTGACTGCAGACGAATGTCAGTTGATTCAAAAACGTGCCCAACATTTTGTCCAAGCCCAGCCAGAAAAGGATGATACGGATCTGGAATTGGCTCTCTTGACCATCTTTGAGCAAAATTCTCAGGCTCAGGTGACTATTTTTGGGGCTTTGGGTGGTCGGATCGACCACATGCTGGCCAATGTCTTTCTGCCTAGCAATCCCAAGTTGGCACCCTATATGCGCCAGATAGCGATTGAGGATGGGCAAAACTTGATTGCCTATTGTCCAGAAGGAACCAGTCAGCTAGAACCCCGATCGGACTATGACTATCTAGCCTTTATGCCAGTTCGAGATAGCCAGCTGACCATTCTTGGTGCCAAGTATGAGTTGACAGAGGAAAATTTTTTCTTTAAAAAAGTGTACGCTTCTAACGAATATATAGATAGGGAAGTTTCGGTAACTTGCCCTGATGGCTATGTAGTCGTGCTACATAGCAAGGACAGGAGGTAGGATGGAGACTGTATTACTACTATTATTAATTGCCAACCTAGCTGGGCTCTTTCTCATTTGGCAAAGGCAGGATAAGCAAGATAAGTACCTAGCCAAGAACTTGGAGGATCAGGCAGACAATCTTTCAGATCAACTGGATTATCGCTTTGAACAAGCCAGACAAGCCAGTCAGCTAGATCAAAAAGACTTGGAAGTGGCTGTCAGCGACCGTTTGCAAGAAGTGCGAATGGAGTTGCACCAAGGCCTGACGCAAGTCCGTCAAGAAATGACAGATAATCTGTTGCAAACTAGGGACAAGACTGACCAACGTCTCCAAGCCCTGCAGGAGTCCAATGAGCAACGTTTGGAACAAATGCGCCAGACGGTCGAGGAAAAGCTAGAAAAGACCTTGCAGACGCGCTTGCAGGCTTCCTTCGAGACAGTTTCCAAACAACTGGAGTCTGTCAATCGTGGTCTTGGAGAGATGCAGACAGTTGCCCGCGATGTCGGTGCCCTCAACAAAGTTCTCTCTGGAACCAAGACGCGAGGGATTCTGGGCGAATTGCAACTGGGGCAAATCATTGAAGATATCATGACACCTGCCCAGTATGAACGAGAATACGCAACGGTTGAGAACTCCAGCGAGCGAGTGGAGTACGCCATCAAGTTACCTGGCCAAGGCGACCAGGAATATGTCTATTTGCCGATTGACTCCAAGTTTCCACTGGCGGATTATTACCGCTTAGAAGAAGCTTATGAAGCAGGCGATAAGGACGAAATCGAACGTTGTCGCAAGTCACTCCTAGCTAGCGTCAAGCGCTTTGCCAAGAATATCAAGAGCAAGTATCTGGCGCCACCTCGGACGACCAATTTTGGAGTCTTGTTTGTTCCGACAGAGGGACTTTACTCAGAGATTGTTCGCAATCCGGTCTTCTTTGATGATTTGAGACGGGAGGAACAGATTATTGTTGCTGGTCCAAGTACCCTATCAGCCCTGCTTAATTCTCTATCAGTTGGCTTCAAGACTCTCAATATCCAAAAGAGTGCTGACCATATCAGCAAGACCCTAGCTAGTGTCAAGACCGAGTTTGGCAAGTTCGGAGGCATTCTGGTCAAGGCGCAAAAGCATCTCCAACATGCCTCTGACAATATTGATGAATTATTAAACCGTCGTACTACAGCTATCGAGCGGACGCTCCGTCACATTGAATTATCAGAAGGTGAGCCTGCGCTTGATCTACTCCATTTCCAAGAAGATGAGGAAGAATATGAAGATTAGTCACATGAAAAAAGATGAGCTGTTTGAAGGTTTTTACCTGATTAAGTCAGCTGACCTGAGACAGACGCGTGCTGGGAAAAACTACCTAGCCTTTACCTTCCAAGACGATAGTGGCGAGATTGAAGGGAAACTCTGGGATGCCCAACCTCATAACGTCGAGGCCTTTACTGCAGGGAAAGTGGTCCACATGCAGGGACGCAGAGAAGTTTATAACAACACTCCTCAAGTCAATCAAATCACGCTTCGTTTACCTCAACCTGGAGAACCCAATGATCCAGCTGACTTCAAGGTCAAGTCACCAGTTGATGTCAAGGAAATCCGTGACTACATGTCACAAATGATTTTCAAGATTGAAAATCCTGTCTGGCAGCGTATCGTTCGTAGTCTCTACACCAAGTATGATAAGGAATTCTACTCCTATCCAGCTGCCAAGACCAACCACCATGCCTTTGAGACGGGTTTGGCCTATCATACAGCAACCATGGTGCGCTTGGCAGATGCCATCAGTGAGATTTATCCTCAGCTCAACAAGAGCCTCCTCTATGCGGGAATTATGTTGCATGACTTGGCCAAGGTTATTGAGTTGACGGGACCAGACCAGACGGAGTACACAGTGCGAGGCAATCTACTTGGCCATATCGCTCTCGTTGATAGTGAAATTACCAAGACAGTCATGGAACTCGGCATCGATGATACTAGGGAAGAAGTGGTGCTACTGCGCCATGTCATCCTCAGCCATCATGGCTTGCTGGAGTATGGAAGTCCAGTCCGTCCACGCATTATGGAGGCAGAGATTATCCATATGATTGACAATCTAGATGCCAGCATGATGATGATGTCAACAGCTCTAGCTTTGGTGGACAAAGGAGAGATGACCAATAAAATCTTCGCTATGGACAATCGTTCCTTCTATAAACCAGATTTAGATTAATAATTTAAGAAAAACGAGCATTTTTTACGCAATAATGTTCGTTTTTTTATGTGAATATGGTATAATGGATAAAATATCAAAATTAAATGGAATGGTAAATAAAAATGAAATTAAGAAGAAGTGATCGGATGGTTGTCATTTCCAACTATTTGATTAATAATCCATACAAACTAACCAGTCTCAATACCTTTGCAGAAAAGTACGAATCTGCTAAATCATCGATTTCAGAGGACATCGTGATTATCAAGCGTGCCTTTGAGGAAATTGAAATCGGTCATATTCAGACTGTAACTGGAGCAGGTGGTGGCGTTATCTTTACACCATCAATCTCGAGTCATGAAGCCAAAGAAATGATCGCAGATTTGCGTGACAAACTTTCAGAAAGCGACCGTATCTTGCCAGGTGGCTACATTTACCTGTCTGATTTGCTTAGTACACCTGCCATTTTGAAAAATATTGGTCGTATCATTGCCAAGAGCTTTATGGACCAAAAAATCGACGCCGTTATGACAGTAGCAACAAAAGGTGTGCCACTCGCAAATGCAGTTGCCAATGTTCTCAATATTCCATTTGTCATTGTGCGCCGTGACTTGAAAATTACCGAAGGTTCAACGGTCAGCGTCAACTATGTTTCAGGTTCCAGCGGTGACCGCATTGAGAAAATGTTCCTTTCAAAACGCAGTCTCAAGGCAGGCAGTCGTGTCTTGATCGTGGATGACTTCTTGAAAGGCGGCGGAACTGTCAACGGGATGATTAGTCTCTTGCGTGAATTCGATTCTGAACTAGCTGGTGTCGCAGTCTTTGCAGACAATGCCCAAGAAGAACGTGAAAAGCAGTTCGATTACAAGTCACTCTTGAAAGTAACCAATATTGATGTTAAGAACCAATCCATCGATGTTGAGATTGGAAATATCTTTGACGAAGACAAATAAGAGATAGAACTAAAGGTTGGAACGATTGTCCCAGCCTTTCTTTGCAAACAGAATAGAAGGATGCTTATGAAAACACCATTTATCAGCCGTGAAGATTTAGAAACAATTGTTGCAGAGTTCCCGACTCCCTTCCACTTGTATGACGAGAAGGGGATTCGTGAAAAAGCAAGAGCAGTCAATCAGGCCTTTTCTTGGAATAAGGGATTCAAAGAATATTTTGCAGTTAAGGCCACTCCAACACCAGCTATCTTGAAAATTCTCAAAGAGGAAGGTTGTGGTGTGGACTGTTCTAGTTACGTGGAGCTCTTGATGAGCCACAAACTGGATTTCCCCGGTTCTGAGATCATGTTCTCTTCTAACAACACGCCTGACAAGGAATATGCCTATGCGCGTGAGTTAGGTGCGACCATTAACTTGGATGCCTTTGAAGATATTGAACATCTAGAGCGTGCAGCAGGCATCCCAGAAATCATCTCTTGTCGTTACAATCCTGGAGGCGTTTTTGAGCTAGGAACAGATATCATGGACAATCCTGGAGAAGCCAAGTTTGGGATGACCAAGGACCAGCTTTTTGAAGCCTTTGCTATTTTGAAGGAAAAAGGAGCCAAGACTTTTGGGATTCACTCTTTCCTAGCATCCAATACTGTCACCCATCTCTACTACCCAGAGTTGGCGCGTCAGCTTTTTGAATTGGCTGTTGAAATCAAGGAAAAGTTGGGTATTTCGCTAGACTTTATCAATCTTTCCGGCGGTATTGGTGTCAACTATCGTCCTGAGCAGGAGCCAAATGACATTGCTGTGATTGGTGAGGGAGTTCGTAAGGTTTATGAGGAAGTCCTCACACCTGCAGGACTTGGTCAGGTCAAGATTTTTACTGAATTAGGCCGCTTTATGTTGGCGCCTCATGGAGCTCTCGTCACAAAAGTCACTCATAAGAAAAAAACCTATCGTACCTATCTAGGTGTGGATGCATCAGCAGTCAACCTCATGCGCCCAGCCATGTATGGAGCCTACCACCATATCACCAATCTGACCCATCCAGATGAACCTGTTGAGGTGGTAGACGTGGTCGGTTCACTCTGTGAAAACAATGATAAATTTGCAGTGAACCGCGAACTACCTCATACAGAAATCGGTGATTTACTGGTGATTCATGATACAGGTGCACATGGATTCTCCATGGGTTACCAGTACAATGCCAAACTACGCTCGGCAGAAATTCTCTATACCGAAGAAGGAAAAGCCCGCCAAATCCGCCGTGCAGAGTGCCCTGAGGACTATTTTGCAACCTTGTATGGTTTTGATTTTGAATCGGATCAGTAAAAGAAATTGAAAATGAAAGTGAAAAACAGATTGCTTTCTAAAAAATAGACAAAAAAACCTTGTTTTTCACCTTACTCGTGATATAATAAAACTATAAAACGGTTTCAAGGAAGGTGACGATATGTCTGAAGAAACAATTGACTATGGACAAGTGACAGGAATGGTGCATTCGACAGAGAGTTTTGGGGCGGTAGATGGCCCTGGGATTCGGTTTATTGTCTTTTTGCAGGGCTGTCACATGCGTTGCCAGTACTGTCATAACCCCGATACATGGGCGATGGAGACCAATAAATCACGCGAACGGACAGTAGACGATGTTTTGTCAGAAGCCCTTCGCTACCGTGGATTCTGGGGAGACAAGGGAGGAATCACTGTTAGTGGTGGAGAAGCCCTCTTACAGATTGATTTCCTAATTGCCCTCTTTACCAAAGCCAAGGAAAAAGGAATCCACTGTACCTTGGATACCTGTGCCCTTCCGTTCCGTAATAAACCACGTTATCTCGAAAAGTTTAATAAACTCATGGCGGTGACAGACTTGGTTCTCTTGGATATCAAGGAAATCAACGAAGAACAGCATAAGATTGTCACAAGTCAAACCAATAAAAACATCTTGGCCTGTGCCCAGTACCTATCAGATATCGGGAAGCCTGTTTGGATTCGCCATGTGCTGGTTCCGGGATTGACAGACAGAGATGACGACTTGATCGAACTTGGTAAATTCGTCAAAACCCTCAAAAATGTTGACAAGTTTGAAATCTTGCCTTATCACACGATGGGTGAGTTCAAGTGGCGTGAACTTGGAATTCCTTATTCGCTTGAAGGGGTCAAACCTCCAACAGCAGACCGTGTCAAGAATGCCAAGGAATTGATGGATACAGAAAGTTACCAAGACTACATGAAACGTGTTCATGGATAAAAAAGAAGCCTGATGGAGACATCGGGCTTTTGTGATGCATAAAAAGCCTAGCCTTTCAGCTAAGCTTTTTTCTTATTTTCTAGAATGTTGTTTTCCAGCATTGCGTTTTTTATGTTTCTTATTGGTCATGATCGCAGTTGCTTGGTTTGGAGTGACATCTTTGCGTCCGCCTCCGCCTCCAGTTGAAAACGAACTTGCTTTTGGTGGGTTTTTGGCAAATTCTTCACGAACTTTTTTGCGAAGTTTTGGACGAACAACATAGTTAACGATGAACTGTTGGAGAATCATCATGAAACCACCGACAACCCAGTAAAGCGTCACACTGGCTGGTGAGAAGAGGGAGAAGACCACAATCATGAGTGGGCTCATGTAGATCATTTTCTTGAGCTGTTCTCTTTGCATCTCATCTTCTACGCCATGAAGCGAGAGGAGTGATTGGAGGTAGTAGAGGACACCAGCAAAGGCTACGAGGATCATACTTGGTGAACCAAGATCGATACCCAAGAAGGTAGAGCTAGCTACCCCTTCAGTGTGCTGGGCTGCAAAGTATATAGCAGAGAAGAATGGCATTTGAATGAGGATAGGGAAGCATCCTACACCACCTAACATGCTAATACCGTGTTCTTTCTGAGCAGCAAAAAGAGCTTGTTGAGCCTCAAGTTTTTCTTCCTGAGTTGTTGCCTCTTTAAGGCGTGTTTGATGTGGTTCAAGGACGTGTTTGAGAGCATTCATCTTTTCAGAGTGAAGTGTTGCCTTCCATGATTGGTAGATACCAAGTGGCAAGATAATCAAGCGCACGATTATGGTTACGATAATGATAGCCACACCAAAGCCTAGACCTTTATCAGTAGCGAAGTACTTGATAGCTTCTCCCATCGGAGCACCCAAGAAATCCCAAACGGGACCAATTGGCTTACCTGTTGCTTTGTCTACTTGGACACAGCCTGTCAAGACGAGTAGCATAGCCACTCCCATAGCAGAGAGGGCAAAACGTTTAATAGATTTCAATGTTTTCATTCCTTCTTTAAAAATTATACCTTTCTATTCTACTGTTTTTTTGTAAAATATACAATAGTTCTAGAGACCTAATTTGCGACTTTGAAGTCCGAATAGGATGAAAAGTTGCTCATTTGTACATCTAGATAGGTAACTTTTGAAAAAGGTGTCGGACCTTTTCGGATTTCTTGGATAAATTTTGCCATAGTGGCGGAGGAATCTGCTTGAGCAAGGATTTCGACAGTTCCATCATCGTTATTCCAGACACGACCAGTGATGCCACCGATTTCAAGAGCTAAAGTATAAACACCCCAGCGAAAACCAACACCCTGCACCCTGCCTTGGGCAATCATTCTAACCTTTTGCATACCAAACCCCTTTGATTGTGATATAATATTTCTATGACTATTATAACCTCAAAAGCCAATTCTGTGGTAAAAAATGCCAAGAAATTACATCAAAAAAAATATCGAAAGTCTGCTTATTTGATTGAAGGATGGCACTTGTTTGAAGAAGCTGTTCAAGCAGGGGTGACGATTGAAAAGGTCTTTGCCCTAGAAAGTTACCGAGATCAGCTAGCTGCTTTTCCTCAAACTATCTGGGTTTCAGAGGAGATTTTGCTAGATTTGGCAGATACGCAAACTCCTCAAGGGATTGTTGCAGTGATTCAAAAAGAAGAAGTGGGACTGCCTGATCTCCATCAGGGTAAGTTTCTATTTTTAGAAGATGTCCAAGATCCTGGCAATGTGGGTACCATGATTCGGACGGCGGATGCGGCAGGTTTTACAGGAGTTATTGTTTCAGACAAGTCAGCGGATATATACAGTCTCAAGACCTTGCGTTCCATGCAAGGAAGTCATTTCCATTTGCCTATCTATCGTATGCCTCTTGCCAGCTTTGTAGAAGAGGCAAAGAAGAGCGATTTGCCTATTCTGGCAACGACCTTATCGAGAGAGTCAAAGGATTATCGTGAGCTTTCTTCACTAGAGAACTTTGTTTTAGTCATGGGAAATGAAGGACAGGGGATTAGTTCTGTCATGGCTGAGAGTGCTGATCAGCTGGTTCATATTGGCATGAAAGGTCGGGCAGAGAGTCTCAACGTGGCAGTTGCAGCAGGCATATTGATGTTTTATTTCAGCTAATTTATAAAATCTTTGTTATAATCAAGACATATTTATAGAAAAAGGAGAATCAGAATGAATCAAACGATTATTCAAGAACGTTCAGGTCTCAATCAATTTTACGCTAAGGTTTACGCCTTTGTGGGACTTGGGATTGGTCTATCAGCTCTCGTGTCAGCTTTGATGTTGACAGTCTTTCAGTCCCAATTGGTCTACTTTTTAATGCATGGCCGTCTCTGGTTGATGATTGCAACTTTTGCAGAACTTGCTCTAGTCTTTGTTGCAAGTAGCATGGCTGCAAAAAATAGCCCAGCAGCTCTCCCAGTATTTTTAGTTTATTCTGTTTTAAATGGTTTTACCCTTAGCTTTGTCGTAGCTTTCTATACGCCGGGAACAGTTTTGTCAGCCTTTGTATCCAGTGCCCTACTCTTCTTTGTCATGGCGGCAATCGGAATTTTCACTAAGAAGGATTTGAGTGGAATGGGCCGAGCTTTGATGGCGGCGCTTGTTGGTCTCATCATTGCCATGGTTGTAAATCTATTTTTAGCCAATAGTTTCTTTGACTACATGATTAGTATTGCCATGGTCTTGGTTTTCTCAGGTTTGATTGCTTGGGACAACCAAAAGATTCGCTATGTTTATGAGCAGTCACGAGGGCAAGTAGCGACAGGATGGGTCATCTCGATGGCGCTCAGCATCTACCTAGACTTTATTAACCTCTTCCTTAGCATCTTACGAATCTTTGGTCGAAACGATTAATGAATAACAGAGTCAGTGTTCAAAAGAGCATTGACTTTTTCTTATTTACTCTTTTCTTTTCTTGGAAATAGGTGTATAATGCTTTTAACTAATTTTTGAGGAGCTGTTTATGAAGAAAAGTTTTATTCATCAACAAGAAGAAATTTCCTTTGTGAAGAACACTTTTACCCAGTATTTGAAAGATAAGTTAGAAGTTGTTGAAGTTCAAGGTCCTATCTTGAGCAAGGTCGGGGATGGGATGCAGGACAACCTGTCAGGTGTCGAAAATCCAGTATCTGTCAAGGTTTTGCAGATTCCAGATGAAACCTATGAAGTCGTTCACTCACTTGCTAAATGGAAACGCCACACCTTAGCCCGTTTTGGTTTCGGTGAAGGTGAAGGTCTTTTTGTTCATATGAAGGCCCTTCGTCCAGACGAAGATTCGCTTGATGCGACCCACTCTGTTTATGTGGACCAGTGGGATTGGGAGAAGGTTATCCCAAATGGTCAACGCAATATCGCCTATCTCAAAGAAACCGTTGAGAAGATTTACAAGGCTATTCGTCTGACAGAGCTAGCCGTAGAAGCCCGCTATGATATCGAATCCATCTTGCCAAAACAAATCACCTTTATCCATACAGAAGAGTTGGTGGAACGCTATCCAGATTTAACACCGAAAGAGCGTGAAAATGCGATCTGTAAAGAGTTCGGTGCAGTCTTCTTGATTGGTATCGGTGGCGAGTTGCCTGACGGAAAACCTCATGATGGCCGTGCACCTGACTACGATGACTGGACAACAGAGTCTGAAAATGGCTACAAGGGACTAAATGGCGATATTCTCGTTTGGAACGAATCTCTTGGTTGTGCCTTTGAACTTTCATCAATGGGGATTCGGGTAGATGAGGATACCCTTCGTCGCCAAGTGGCTCTTACCGGAGACGAAGATCGTCTTGAGCTGGAATGGCATAAAGCCTTGCTTAACGGTCTTTTCCCACTGACAATCGGTGGAGGTATCGGACAGTCTCGGATGGCCATGTTCCTTCTTCGTAAGAAACACATCGGAGAGGTTCAGACCAGTGTTTGGCCTCAAGAAGTTCGCGATACGTACGAAAATATTTTGTAGAGAATCGAACCGCAAGGTTCGGTTTTCTTTCTCTTTTTGCCCATAATTTGGTATAATAAACGGTATGAAAATCGTATCAGGAATCTACGGAGGGCGT
>CAUPXG010000023.1:0-16541 GCA_963515155.1 Streptococcus oralis
GTGTATAAGTTGCGGTAACTTCTGTACCGTTCTTATCTACACGTTTCACTGTGACTGGATCTGGGTTTCCTACAAACTGTTTATCTGGAGTGAAGGTCACACTTCCGTCTGGCGCAATTGTGTAAGTTCCTTGACCTGGAATAGACTTCTCTTTGCTTCCATCTTCGAAGGTTGGCTCGACTGTTTCATCGATTGGAACCAGTGGATCACCACCTTGGAAGGTTGGGGTGCCGGTTTGTGGGACACCTTGAGGACCTGTGCTGGTTGCGCCAGTTCCTGTAGGAGTCACCTTAGTAAACTCTGGACTGTAAGTCGCAGTGACTGGGGTGCCGTTCTTATCTACACGTTTGACTGTGACTGGATCTGGGTTTCCGACAAACTGCTTGTCTGGAGTGAAGGTTACAGTTCCATCTGGTGCAATCGTATAAGTTCCTTGACCTGGAATATTCTTCTCTTTGCTTCCATCTGCGAAGGTTGGCTCAACTGTTTCATCAATTGGAACCAATGGATCGCCACCTTGGAAGCTTGGAGTTCCTGTTTGTGGAACACCCTGAGGACCTGTGCTGGTTGCGTTAGTGCTGGTTGGGGTTACCTTAGTCACTGTTGGGGTATAGGTCGCAGTGACTGGAGTGCCGTTCTTATCTACACGTTTGACTGTGACTGGAGCTGGAGTACCAACATATTGTTTTTCTGGCGTAAAGGTAATAGAGCCATCTGGATTGATGCTGTATTCACCTACACCTGGAACTGTTTTCGTTGACTGTCCATCTTCGAAAGTCATTGGTTTCGTATCATCAATTGGAACCAATGGATTACCTTCTGTGAAGGTTGGGGTACCTTTTTGCGGTTGACCTTGGATACCATTTGAAGTGGCGTCTGTTGAAGTTGGGATTACTTCTTTCACCACCGCTTGGTACTTGACAGTAACTGGAGTTCCGTTGGCATCCACACGAGTCAATTCAAGCTCTGGTGTTTCACCCTTGAACTGTTTATCTGGAGTAAAGGTTACCTTACCGTCTGCGTCCACTTCGAACTTACCGACATTTGGCACTTCTTTCACAGTTGTACCATTGTCAAATAGTGGAGTTGAATCAGCTGGGAATGGAACTGAGTCATGGCCTGGAGTGAAGGTCACTTTACCTTCTTGGACCTGACCTTGCAGACCTTCTGTCTTATCTCCCGTACCAGTCGGAGTCACCTTAGTAAACTCTGGACTGTAAGTCGCAGTAACTGGGGTACCGTTCTTATCCACACGTTTGACTGTGACTGGATCTGGGCTTCCGACAAACTGTTTGTCTGGAGTGAAGGTTACAGTTCCATCTGGTGCAATCGTGTAGGTTCCTTGACCCGGAATCGTCTTCTCTTTGCTTCCATCTGCGAAAGTTGGATCAACTGTTTCATCGATTGGAACCAGTGGGTCACCACCTTGGAAGGTTGGGGTACCTGTTTGTGGGACACCCTGAGGACCTGTGCTGGTTGCGTTAGTGCTGGTTGGTGTTACCTTAGTCACTGTTGGTTTATAATGTGCTCGGTAAGGAACACCGTTAGAATCATTTACTTGGACAGTAACTGGGTCTGGGGTACCAACAAAATTTTTGTTAGGTTTGAAAGTGACTTGACCAGTGTTAGGGTCTAACTCATAAGTTCCAACTGACTGACCATTGGATGTAGCAGGAACTGAGTTACCAGTAATAGGTTGGCCGTTAGCATTCACAAAGGTCGCAGGGCGTGAAGCATCTGGAGTCACTGGCGTTTTTGCAGGATCACCATCATTAAAGATTAGATTTTTGTTTTGTTCTTGACCTTGAACACCAGTCGATTCATATGTTGGTATCTTTCGAACAGTAGGGATGTATCGACCATCCATATTGTTCAGAATGTCATTCTTATTTGGATTTGATGCATCAGTTGATTGCCAGTTAGTTGATGAACCGTTCGAGTCTGTACGACGAATATTAATCCCTTCAGCTGTTCCTGTGAAGTCTGCATTTGGTGTGAACGCTACATCGATATCATCTCCATTAGTAGTCACTACATAGGTCCCTTCCGGACGCACATAAGTATTGCCGTTTGTTGGAGTCAATACATTTCCTTGATTATCCAAAATCTGTGGCGCTTGGCTACTCATGCTAGCATTAGTTACAAAGTCCGAACGATCTGGTCCTTTAGGTGTGAAGTGAACTGTAGCATTTTGTGTTTCACCTTGAAGACCGGTTGTTTCTTTCTTTTCGCCTTGAGGTGGATAAGTACGACGAACCAACATATCCTCTACTTCACCACTAAATGCCATCCCAGTAGGCTTCTCAATATCACCTGCATTAGTCGCAATACGCACACGCATTCCAAGTTGGTCAACTAAGCCACCACTAAGACTCGGAATTGCATTAAATGTTAAAGTGTGATCTCCATTAGCAGTTATTTCTTTAACTACACTGCCTTCATTATCATCAAATTTCCCGTTATTATTGAAGTCCACCCATGCTTTGACATATGCTTTAGCATTACCATTTGGATTAGCCTTAATCTTAAGAGTATAAGTGCCATTCTTAGCTTTGTTTAAATCCAAGAGGTCGTTAGTATTGCTATATTGATCAGCAGTTAGCAATTGCTGTGAACCTTCATCTGAAACATCCTCACGATCATCAGAAGTCCAGTTATTTTTAGAATCCACATCGATATCTGCTTCTGTAGAACCTAAGTAAGGTTGCTTTATTTGAGCATTGGTTATCGAATCGCGTGTAGAGATAGTATGGTGAGCTTCACCGTAACTTTCTGGCGCATCACCACCATCAACTACCAAGAATCCCATCATAAGTGCCTGTTGCCCTGCGGTCGCAACATAAAAACCTACCTCAGAAGCCCCACGGGTCATTACAACTGGCACTGCTTTACTTGCTGAAACTATTGGCCCAAATACTTGACTACCTAGACCACCTGTAACTGTATCAGGACTCAAAAACTTATTCCAATCGACAGTCTTATCTTTTAGGATTAGTAGACCACCTCTTGTTGTCTTGTCAGCCTGCTTAACAAGTTCTTCAGTCGTAACAGTGTAAGGACCTTTTGCACGAGGACCTTTCATCCATTCTCCTACGTATTCCCAACCTTCACCGTTAGTGGTAAAAATACCATATTCACCAGGGTTAGCATCTTCTCCATCAGCCATAACAACTGCTGGTTTTACTTTTTTACCACGATAAGTGGCTTCTATTTTAAATTTAACCCCCCAGTTTACACCATCAACTGGTACGATAATTTGTGTTTTATGGCCTTTTGTATCAAAACCTTGTCCACCAATAGTACTCCATTTATCTTGACGTTGACCTGATACAGGAGGTGGAGTTTTTCCATAATCTTTCCAATTTTTTAAATAATTGTTTGTTGCATTTGGATCATAAGTTCCAGCAGATGAAGTTCCTTCAACCCGTTTTTTATAGATTTCAGTTGATTGAAATGGTTTGAGCTCTGTAACAGTAAGTGTCACTACATAGCCAGGCGAAATTTCCTTCGTATAAGTAGTTCCAATCTTAAATCCTCCCTGAGGATCTAAGTTTTTCAAGCTTGCTGTATCAGAGAAATCAATCCAGTTAATTTGTTTTGCTAATTGTGTACTTTCTTTCTTCTCTGATTCAGACAATTCTGGTTTAGATGTACGTGGTACAGGAGTCGCATCGTCCGCACCTGCATAACTAGCTGGTGCAACTGTAGTTGCCTGGGTATCACGACGAACTCTACGAGAACGTGTAGATTGTTCAGTAGCACTAGACGTCTCAGTAGGTTCAGCAATTATTGGAGCAGCTGCAGTTTCTGGTTTAGCACTCTCAATAGATTTATCTTCTGGAGAAGTAACTGGTTTCTCAACTGAAGGTTGAGGCGTTTCAGAAACAACTAACTGTTCATCCTTTGGTTTCTCAATAGACTCCGAAGCTGAGTTTGTTGGTTTAGTACTATCAGCGGATTGAGGAGCCTCAGTAGCTGAAGCAACTACAGAAGCTTCAGAATTTGTTGGTGCTGTAGAAGTTGCTGATGGTTCATTAAGATCCGTTCGAGAAATCTCATTTTGGACACCAGAAGCGCTTGTTTCATCCGCGCTAACTTGAGACGTCACTCCCAATAGAACCAAGGTAGACAAGAGCACAGAGCAAACACCCACGTTTAGTTTCCGAATAGAAAACTTACGAAGGTGTGGATTAAATAGTTCTTTTCCCATTAAAATCTCCTAAAATTATTTTTTAAGATATTATACATTATTTTCTATGAATTAGCCACTAAATTATCCCCGAAAATTAACTTTTTTCTATTAAATAAGCAAAATTTTTAAACGTTGTTATGTTAAAAGTTCTTTATGTTGATTTTTGAGAATATTTATACTAATATTTCATCAATCAAATAAACTATTTTACAATCTAAATTAACCTTTCTTAGAATATAATAAAAAATTACTGTTATTTATAAAGAATAAAAAACCACTCACTCCAAAGAGCAAGTGGTTGCAAATTTATTTTTCAAGTAAGCTTAGTGCCTCTGCATCTGCGATGATCGTCACATCAGAGTGGTTTTGTAGGCTACTTGCTGGGAGATTCTCAGTCACTGGGCCAGACACTGTTCCGGCAATGGCTTCTGCTTTCGACTCACCGTAAGCAAAGAGAATAATTGACTTGGCATCCAAGATGTTTTTAATTCCCATTGAAATGGCTTGAGTTGGAACGTCTTCAATCTTGTCAAAGAAGCGAGCATTGGCTTCGATAGTAGACTGGTCAAGTTCGACTAGATGTGTTTGGCTATCAAATGGAGTTCCTGGCTCGTTAAAGCCAATATGTCCATTGCGACCTATTCCCAAGATTTGCAAATCAACTGGATGGTCAGCCAAAATTTGGTTGTAGCGTTCAACTTCAGCTTCAGCATTGTCCTTAACCCCACGAGGCAAGAAACTTTCTTTAAATGGTTTTTGGTTAAACAAGTTTTCTTGCATGAAGTAACGGTAAGATTGTGGATTGTCTCCATCAAGTCCCACATACTCATCAAGGTTGACACTAGTTAGATTTGAAAAATCAAGGTCACTTTCAACGATTTCTTTGTAAAACTCAAGTGGACTACTTCCTGTCGCAAGTCCTAACGTTTGAGCACCATTGGCCAATTTTTCCTTCAAAATCTCAAAAGCAACTTTTCCACCTTCGACTTGATTTTCAACTTTAATAACTTTCATCTTATATCCTCCATATTTCTATATTTATTATATGGTATAGACCAATTTTTGTCAAGTGAAAACGATTTATTTTCCAAAAAAAGAGCGTCCAAACTTGAAACGTGTTATAATGGATAAGATTAGAAGTTAGAAAGAATGTTGAAAAAATGAATACAGCTGATTTTGATTTCCACTTGCCTGAGGAATTGATTGCCCAAACACCCCTTGAAAAACGTGATGCCTCTAAACTCCTCATCGTCAATCGTGAGACGGGAGAATTTCAGGATAAACACTTCCACTCTATTATTGATATGTTGGAACCGGGTGATGCCCTTGTCATGAACGACACCCGTGTTCTCCCAGCCCGCCTCTATGGTCAAAAGGAAGAAACAGGTGGCCACGTAGAGCTTCTCCTTCTCAAAAACACTGCTGGTGATGAGTGGGAAGTCCTAGCTAAACCTGCCAAACGCCTCAAGGTCGGTACTCGCGTCAGCTTTGGAGATGGTCGTCTCAGTGCTATCGTTACGGAGGAATTGACCCACGGGGGCCGTATTGTCCGCTTTGAATACCAAGGAATTTTCCTAGAAGTTTTGGAAAGTCTAGGTGAAATGCCACTGCCACCTTATATCCATGAAAAACTAGATGATCGTGAACGTTATCAAACGGTCTACGCTAAAGAAAGTGGCTCTGCTGCTGCACCGACTGCTGGCCTCCACTTCACCAAAGAACTGCTAGCAGAAATCCAAGCCAAGGGTGTCCATCTAGTCTATCTCACTCTGCACGTCGGACTCGGAACTTTCCGACCCGTTTCTGTTGACAATCTGGACGAACATGAAATGCACTCAGAGTTCTACCAACTTTCTGATGAAGCAGCAACCACCCTTCGATCTGTCAAGGAAAATGGAGGCCGTGTCATCGCTGTAGGAACCACTTCTATCCGCACACTGGAAACCATCGGTTCCAAGTTTAATGGGCAAATCCAGGCTGATTCTGGCTGGACCAATATCTTTATCAAACCAGGCTATGACTGGAAGGTTGTGGATGCTTTTTCAACCAACTTCCACCTACCCAAGTCAACTCTTGTTATGCTAGTTTCTGCCTTTGCCGGTCGTGACTTAGTCCTAGATGCCTATCACCATGCCATCCAAGAACACTACCGCTTCTTCAGTTTTGGAGATGCCATGTTTATCTATTAAGAAAATCCCTATTAGAAACCTAATAGGGATTTTTCTAATTATTCCATACTAAACTTAGGATCTTTCAAGCTCTGAACACTGGCATTGATAACTGCTCCGATAATCAAAATCTTTGCAATGAGAATAAACCAGAACATCATGACTACCACGATAATGGAACTGAAAAATCGGACATCAACCAGATGATTGACATAACTATTGACGTAGACAGAAAAGATATTCAATAAAAAGATAAGAGTTAGCAAGACAAAGACACTTCCTGGTAAAACATAGCGGATTCGTGGTGCTTTTACTTTTGGAAGGAAGTAATAGATCATAACCAGAATGGCAAAGATCAAGGCATAGACCAGAGGGCCTGTAAAATCTTGCAGGTAGGAAAATAGCGGACTGTCTGATTGCCAGTAAGTTTTGAGGAGGTTGAGCAACATACGACCAAACATACTCAAAAACAAGGCCAAGGCAAAAAGAATCTGCAAGCCAAAACTAACAAGTAGACTCATCAACTGATGGGAGATAATTCCTCGACTCTTGGTCACTCCATAGGCTTTGTTAAAAGCTTTTTGGAGGAAATCCATTGATTTCGAAAAGGTCCAGAGGGCAGATAAAACGGCAAAACTCAGCAAACCAGTTGATGGTTGAGTCAGAACTTCTCGGACAATCTTGGCGACCACATCATACACCGTATCAGGCAAAAATTCCTTAATCGTAAGTAAGAAATTTGAGACCGGAATCTGAAAATAAGGCAAAATATTGACCATTATCATTAGCAGAGGAAAGATTGAAATCAACCAATAGTAGGCAACCGCAACACTGGTCAACTCACTATCAGATGCTTGATAATAATGCAAAAAAGCTTTCAATAAGGGCCTGTCCATCAGCTCTTTCCACCACTTTTTCATGTTCCATCCTCCGTCATTTTCTTCATCATCTAAGTTCTTCTAATTAAATCTAGCATATCATAAGGTAAAGTATTTGCGGCTTCTTTCAGAGAATAATTTTCTAAATTATTCACATTTTGTCGTAGTTTTTTGGCATACTTGGCTGTTATCAGTTTAGCTTCTTCATATTCAAAGATTGCCTTACGTTCGAGATAGTAGCCTCGTAGCATTTCATCGATATTGTTTGGTTTGATGCGATTGATAACCCGCTCAACAAAGGCACCACTTCCAATAATGGCCGTCTCGCGTAGACGAGACTCTTGCATAAAGCTAATCAGAGAACTCTTATAAACCCCTTTGAGGTTTTCCAAACTCTCGATAATCAGCTCTGTATTTTCCAAATACAACTCTGAAATCTGATCATAGTCAACTGCTAGTAGTTTACGAGATTCTTCATTCATCCAACTACGGAAAGTTTTGCCAAAGGTAAATATTTCATGGAGTAGAAAGCGCAGTATCCGTAAGGAAACTAGGAAGTAATAAGTCACTCTAGAAGCGAAATTCCGATTGATACTCTGCTCCATGTTTTTTAGGTAACGTTGGTAAACTCGATAGCCACGCTCACTGATTCTATTTTCTTCGTAGGCTTGCTCCAAACCATCACTCTCAATACTCAAGATAAGAAGTTTGAGGGACTCCCAGTCCTCTTGGACTCTCTTATTTTCCAGACTAAGGATGAGGTTTTCAATCCGACCATGATAATTATCAATAGCTACATAAAGAGGAAGTTTGTTCTTGTGATGGTCCAGCTCTTTTTCTAATTCTGCAGCTACATCATTCAAAATCGCAATATGCATCAAATGATCCTTGCTTTCCTCTTGCTCCTCAGATAAGTGAGGGAGAACCAGTAAACCTGTTAAAAAGCTCAACAGTGTAACGCCTGCTACGAGAAAGAGCAACAGAGGATACTCCTGCTCCAAATGGCTTGGTATGAGGAGAATAGTCGCGATAGATACTGTCCCTTTGACACCAGAGAAGGTCAAAAGAAGCATATCTTTCATGTACTTATGAATTTTTTTCTTAAGTCGACGCGTCCTCACAAAGTAAAAACCAGCAATCATGACAAAGCGGATCGCAAAAAGCAAGAAGGTCAGAACGACAACTGAAAGCAGTAAAAGAAGGGGATTGTAGAGAGAATTAGACAAAATCGGCTCTGCAATCAACTCTAATTCCATTCCCAAGAGAACAAAGACTGATCCATTTAGCATAAAGGTCACGGTGTGCCAGACGGTCTCCGTCACGGTGTCTACCTGAGCCTCAAGGAGCGTAATTTTCTTAAAGCGACTGGCCTTCAAAATACCTGCAACCACTACTGCGATAATCCCTGAAACATGAAACTCTTCTGCGATAAAAAAGGTCATGAGTGGCAAACTTAGCTCTAGCAATAGTTCACTGGCTATATCTATCGCTCGTACACTCAGTAAAAAGCTATGCAAAAAACGATTGACCATAGCCGTCACAAAACCGACTACAAAACCACCAAGGATAGAAAGTGCTAGGGAAGTTCCAGCTTGGCTTAGAGAAAAGGTTCCTGTTGTCCAAGCAGCCAGAGCCATCTGAAAGGCAACCAAACCAGAAGCGTCATTTAAGAGCCCTTCCCCTTTTAGAATATTAGAAACCCGTTTAGGAAAACGAAAACGTTCAGAAAGAGATGCGAAGGCAACCAAATCTGTTGGCCCAAGTGCCGCTCCAACTGCTAAACAGGCCGCCAAAGGAAGGGTAATCCAAAGGAAGTGAGCCATGCCCCCTAAGCTTAAGGTCGAGATAAAAATCACAGGAAAGATCAGAAAGACGACAATCCGCCAGTGCTTCAAAATGGACGTAATATCCGCTTCTTCTGCCTCCCGGAAAAGTAAGGGACCAATAACCATGGCCAGAAACAGCTCTGTATTGAGATGAAAGTCCGCATCAGGAACAAATAAGCCAATCCCAATCCCCAAAAGAATTTGTACAAGAGGAAGGGGCAAAAAAGGGAGAAGTTTATTGGTCGTGGTTGAAATGATTAAGACAAATAAAAATAGAATCAAGTAAATGAGTAATTCCACACAATTCCTCCTTAATCTTTTTTACAACAAGATTCAAAAATCTCCTTTTGCTCTTGGATTTTCTGATCAATCTTAGAACAGTCTTTGTGCTCAATTTTCTTCTGGCATCGTTCCATTTCAAGAGCCACTAATTTTTTCTTGATTTTAAGCATTTTCTTGCTCATATGTGCTTCGTCGAGCACCCCGACTGCTCGCTCGTGATGCGTTGACTCTACAAAATTTTGGCGCATTGCCTCAAGCTTCTCACGAAGGTATTGTTTATCCATGTCTGTACCCTTCTAATTTTTCAATCATAACTAAAAACGGTGGATTATTAACTTGGTTGAGAGTCCGATAAATGGCAGCTGTATACTCTTGTTGGTTCAACTGGCTAACAAACTCCAATACAGCATCCCTCTCAGTATCTCCTCCTTCATGACCATAGTAGATCATGATCGCAATCCGTCCTCCCTTGACAAGCAAATGACACAGCTTTTCTAATGCTTCGATAGTAGTCTGAGGTTGAGTGATGACGGATTTGTCAGCAGAAGGCAGATAACCCAGATTAAAAATCCCCGCCTTAGCTTCTGTCACAAACTGATCAAGTGTCTCATGACCTTGCAAGATTAACTGGGCATTTGTCATTCCAGCCTGATCCAAACGCTCTTGCGTCTTCTCCAAAGCCTGATCCTGGACATCAAAGGCATAGACTTGCTTAGCTAGCTTGGCTAGAAAAAGGGTATCATGGCCATTTCCCATGGTCGCATCCACTACGATATCCCCTTTTGTCACAACCTCAGCCAAAAAATCATGTGCCATCTCAAGTGGTCTTTTCATTTTTAAACTCCTGTTTTACAGCCTTGCATCCTTGCACACTTCCGCGACGTCGCATCTCAGTTTCAATAGCATTTAGCACTTCCCATTTATTGAGGCTCCACATAGGACCAATCAGCATATCTCTCGGTGCATCTCCTGTAATTCGATGGATGACGATATGCTTGGGAATGATTTCCAGTTGATCACAGATAACTTTGACATACTCATCCTGACTCATCAGTTGCAAACGCCCCTCGTGATAATCCCGTTGCATGCGTGTATTGGTCATAAGATGGAGCAAGTGCAGTTTAATTCCTTGAATATCATTATCGGTGACACAACGGCGGACATTTTCAATCATCATATCATGAGTTTCCCCAGGCAGGCCGTTGATCAGATGGGAAACAATCTCAATCTTGGGATATTTCCTCAAGCGTTTTACTGTTTCAACATACAATTCATAAGAATGAGCACGGTTAATCAGGTCAGAGGTTATTTCATAAGTGGTCTGTAATCCCAATTCTACCGTCACATGTATGCGTTCCGATAACTCAGCCAAATATTCGATGGTTTCGTCTGGCAGGCAGTCTGGCCGTGTTCCGATATTGATTCCCACTACACCAGGTTCGTTGATGGCTTGTTCATAACGCTCCCGAATCACTTCCACCTTTTCATGGGTATTGGTAAAGTTTTGAAAATAAACCAGATACTTTTGAACATCCGGCCACTTGCGGTGCATAAAGTCGATTTCCTTATAAAATTGCTCACGGATAGGGGCATCTGGTGCTACAATGGCATCTCCAGAACCCGAAACCGTACAAAAGGTACACCCCCCATGTGCCACAGTTCCATCGCGATTAGGACAGTCAAACCCCGCATCAATAGGAACTTTAAAAGTCTTTTCTCCAAAGAGTTTTCGATAATAATCATTCAAGGTATTATAAGATTTCATAACTTTCATTATAACAAAAAACACCTACAATCTCAAAAGCCTGACTTTCCAACAAATTCCCTTGTTTCTCATTTCCTTTAGCGTTTTTTTATGATACAATATGGGTATGATTTTAATGAAAATAGCATCTATTTTATTATTGATATTAACCTTGGTGGTTTGCTTTATTGTCACCAAGCTTTTCGGACTTAGGAAAATAGGATTTAATTTCGCGGATCTAGCTTTTCCACTGTTGGTATTTGAGTACTATCTGATTACTGCTAAAGCCTTTACCCACAACTTTCTACCGCGACTTGGTGTCGCACTTTCTCTCCTAGCAATCCTCCTTGTAGTCTTTTTCCTTGTCAAAAAACGAAGTTTTTATTACCCTAAATTCATCAAATTCTTCTGGAGAGCCGGTTTTCTCCTTACCTTAATCATCTACATTGCTATGGTTGTCGAATTGATGATGCTCCCATAAAAAACATTCCCTCAGACAGCTGTCTAAGGGAATGTTTTTATCTTCATACCTTGTTTTCTAAGCTCTACCAAGATACTTTATCTTATTTCCTAAATGTCAAGGCGTAGAATTTGCCATCCCAAAGAAGTTTCATTTCATTTTCCTTAACTTCGCTTGGAACAGCATTCTCAATTTCACTCAAATCAACAGTAGCATCTTTAAAATAATCCTTACTAAAATGATTTTTCTTATATTGCTGATCCACATAGTCAGCCGTCTCATCTGCAATTAAAATCTTAGTCCCTGGCTTCGCTACTCGTAGCATTTCCTGCATAGCCTTGGCCTTATCATTGAAAAAATTGATTCCGCCAATATGGTAGACAATGTCAAAACTATTATCCGCAAAGGGTAGATCCTCCGCGCAAGCATGGAAAAGTTGCAGATTGGTCTTGTTGGCGCAAGATTTCTGGCATTTTTCTAGCATACTGATAGAAATATCTACCCCTACAAAGTCTAAACTTTTCAGGTCAATTGTCTCAGGAATATAACGGAGGTCTTGACCAGTCCCGATAGAGACATAAAGAACAGATAAATTATCTTTCCATTCTATTTCCTCCATCAGATCCCTTCTCAACTTATCAATCGCCTTTCCATGGAGAAGTGGTCCTATCCATTTCTCACTCATATCGTACCAGCGAGCCATACGGTTATACATGGTCATGTATTTAGCATTATCTCCAGATAGATAATCTGGATTAAGAGACAGATAGATATCGCCATCTTTTTGAAAATTTTCTACCTCCAAACCTGACTTCAATTTATCTTGTAATCTTGTTCCAATCATATGCAACATCTCCTTTTTTATTTGTCACCTATTATAGAGGATTTTCTCGCAAAAACAATAGCTTTTCAGTAAGTGGCAACTATCCACTTGTATCCGGTAGTAGAACCAGGGTCAGTTACAAAAAAACAAGTGCCAATTTCCATTGACACTTGTTTCCACTTTTAAACTGTCTTGCAAAATTTCGTGAAAGATACCGTTTAAAAAACTTAATCTTCTTTTTTGCGTCTTGCCAAGAATCCTGTTCCCAATCCAAGAAGGGCGATTCCAGCTACTAGAGCCACTTGATTAGACTCGCTTCCTGTATTAGGCAATTCCCCACCTTTTTTAGGCTTACCTGGTTCATTTGGTTTGCCAGGTGTTGGTTTTTCAGGAGTGTGCGTATTTGTAATGTTGTAACCTTCTACTGAAGCTGTATAACCATCTGGAACATTCACTTCTTCAACAGCGTAGGCAATCTCCTTACCTTCTTGATAACGATCAAGACCTGTAAACTCATAAGTCCAGCCACTTGTTTCTGACACTGTAGCTGTCTGACCAGTTTCCTTGCCATCTGCAAGAAGTTTTACGGTGATAGATGCTGGACGGATGCCATCTTTGTTATCTTCATCTTTCCAGATCTTATGACCTTTTACAGCTGTTTTTTCTGGAGTATGTTCGTTGGTAATGGTGTACTTGCCATCCTTATCTGTAGTGATGGTTGCTTTGTATTCTGTCATAGCAGTTTCTTTGACAGTGTACTTGATTTCCTTACCATTCTCATACTTAGGAAGTTTTTTAGATTCGAACTTCCAGCCAGTTTTTTCTGAAACTTCAATTTCTTGAACAACCTTGTCGCCGTTAAGAATTTGAACTTTCACAGATGTTGTACGTTTGCCGTCTTGGTTGTTGTTATCTTTCCACACCTTAGTTCCTGAAAGAACAATTGTTTCTGGGTTATAGGTGTTTGTCACTACTTGACCAGTCACAGAGGCTTCGTAACCAGCTGGTACATCCACTTCCTTGATAGAATAGGCGATTTCTTTTCCAGCTTCGTATTGTGGAAGATTGGTGAAGGATGCTACCCAAGTGTTATCGTCAGTCTTATCCTTAGCTGTTAAGGTCAATTTCTTACCTTCAACGGCTACTGGATCTGCATTTCCTACTTTTTTATAAAGTTGAACCGTTACGGACTCAGGACGTTTACCATCTTGGTTGTTCGCATCCTTCCATACTTTTGTTACCTTGTAGTCAATTTCTTTAGGAGCATATTTGTTTGTGATTGTAAAGTCTGTAATAGTCGCTTCGTATTCTGCTACGGCTTCTTCTGTTACAGTGTATTTGATTTCTTTACCAGCTTTATATTTTGCTAATTTCGTGAATTCGACAGTCCAAGTTCCGTCTGCGGCTGCTTGAACCTCTTTCGATGCTACTTTCTCACCGTCTGCTAAAAGATTGATTGTAATCTTAGTCGGACGTTTGCCGTCTTGGTTATTAGCGTCATCCCAGTTCTTAGTTGCTTTTACATCAACTGTTTCTGGTGAATAGCTATTTGTGATAGTGAATCCTGATGCAGCATCACCAGTAATTTCAGAAGTATAACCAGCAACAGTTACTTCTACTACAGTGTACTGAATAGGTGTTCCGCCTTTATCAGCATCAAGGTTTGTGAAGCTTCCAGTCCAACCGTTTGCGGCATTGAGCTCAAGTGTCTTACCAGTATCTTGACCATCCGCAAGCAATTTAACTGTGACAGAAGTTGGACGTTTACCGTCTTGGTTGTTCTCGTCCTTCCATACTTTCTTCACAGGAACTTCCGTTTTTGCTGGAGTGTAAGTATTCTCAAAAGCTTTTTCATCATCGTAAGAAACAGTTGCTTCAAGTGCACCTTTGCCCTTATCTACTACAGTAACTGTAGCCGTGATAGTTTTAGTGTCGTACTTGATGCTTGTATCACTGCCAGCTTTTTCAGCAATTTTAAAGGTATAAGTCCCTGCTTTGTCGAATTCCAATTCTGAGAAAGCAATGTTTCCGTCTTTGTCATTCTTCACAGTTTCTTTCACCTTACCATCTTGGTCTGTTAAAGTGAATTCAAACTCTTCAGCCTTCAACTCACGACCTGTAAGTTTTTTATTAGCTTTAATCTTGGCTTTAGCTTTGCTACGTTTATTTGTAACTGTTTTGATAGCTCCATCTTGTCCAACAGTCATCTCAAATGGAGTAGGATTTAACTCATATCCCTCAGGAGCCTCAATTTCGGTTACCGTAAAGTTCCCTTTCTTGATATCACTCTCTGAGTAAATAGATGACTCAGCAATTCCGTCATCATTTGTCGTTACAATTTCCTCTTTAGCCGTAGCTCCTGCTGGAGGAGTAATCTTGAATTTTGCTCCTTTTAGACGGTCATGAGTCAGCTCGTCGACCTTGTAAAGAATGATACGGTAACCAGTTTCTAACTGAATTGTACCACCAGAAGCAACGACTGAGTTTCCGATTTGCTTAACGACTGTCTTATTACTATAGTCGTCATATGTTAAAATCTGGTCATCACCCTTCATTTCAGCATTGTTTTGGACTTGCGTGCCATCAGCTGGAGCACTTGTTTTATAATTAATTCGAAATGCTGCTGGTTTACCGTTCTTCGCAAGAATTGAAGATGCATTGTTAATTGTTAAAGTAAATTCTGTGTAAGAATCATTCCATTTTACTTGGTAATCCTTACCAGCTTCTAAGACAACCTCATCTTTAAAGTAATAAGATTTATCGTACCAACCTGCCGTAACTTTAAATGTTTCAGGAATCATCTGCATCGGTGAGGCATTTGGGTCAACCCAGTCATGAATTTCAATTTTATTATAGGCTGCTTGTTTCGGATTAACACGAACATACCAGCTGTGTAAGTATTTTCCACTCTTATTTAGAGCCTTTGATGTCCAATCCTCTTTGTAAATCAAACCATGATATTTATTGAAATTAGCTCGACCGATTCCTTCAGAATAATCAGCCGTATCACCTTTTTTAACCTTGATTTGATGGGTGATTTCATTTATGGTTTCCGTTTTATCAAAACGAAGCGTTTCATTGCTTAATTCATTTTTAGAACTAAAACCAACAAAGAAATTCCCTTTAACGTTTTGGACTTGATAGCCACCTTTTTTCTCAAGATAGGTTTTCAGATTTTTTAATGTAATAGTTGCCTTACCACCATTATTATCCCCGTTTGATACAATTTGAGTTTCTCCGATAACGAGATCTGTTTCCCTATCTTTTAAATCAAAAGTTTCATTTCTAACAGTTAAAGGGCTCGGAACAGTAAAGGTAAAGGTATCACCGTCCTCTAATTTACCATCATAGGCGCTCAAATCGTAATCAACAGTGAATTTATAATTTGAGTAGTTATGATGTTCAGGAGAAAGTGTATAAACACCATTCGCATCTGGTTTTATAAACTTACCATTATCAACCTCCCAAATTCCAATATTACTGATAACGTTCTTCAGTTCCTTTGCTTGAACTGAATTTGGAGCAAAGATTATCCCTAGCAAACAGGCCAGAGAAGTTAGGATGGGTAACCAGAATTTCTTGTTCTTCATAATCTTCCTTTCTAAATTACCGAAAACATTAAAACGACAAACTATGATTATAAAACCTCAACACTCATCTCCTTTCGAATTCGTTGAAATCCATGAGGGTTATTGAATAAGTTACATCATATTAACATATATCATAACTATATATAAGTGCAATATTTATCATATTTGTTCTATTTTTAATATAGAAACCTCCTTTAGTTTCATTATAAAACAAAATTAACTTTTTTTGTAATATTATGAGGTTATTGCCTTTTGAAAATATTGACACAGTGTAAAATTACTGCCATAAAAACTAATTCTTTCATCAGACTGAAGTTTCTTTAAGTTTAGTATACACATACGAACAACTTCTCTTTTAAACAAACAGAAAGAAACAGTGTACAAAACATTCCTTTTATTTATAAGTTTGATACACCTTAATAATTATCCAAACTATTTTATATAAGTAAAACTCAGAAGAGTTCTAGCAATAGTCATACCCCATACTGATAAATAGTTTAATTTAGCATAGTTAATTATTCTGAATCATAACCACCCGTCTAACGGGTGGTTTGCACCAGGGCTATAAGCCCAAATCA
>CAUPXG010000024.1:0-15110 GCA_963515155.1 Streptococcus oralis
CGTAAACATCGTTCAAGTCCATAACGTTCAAGTTAACGTGTTGTCCACCGTTTTCGAAGTAACCATCAAGGATTGTTACCAAGTTATCAACTTGCTCGTCACGAGTCTTACCAAGAGCACGTGGAGAAACTTGAGTTGTCAATGAGATACCGTCAGCTGCGTAACCAAAGTCAAGGCTAGCAAGTGAGTTCAAGTTTTGCAACCATCCACCTTTAGCTTTGTTAGATGGGTTCGCACCTGGTGAGAAGAATTCAAGTTTAGACAAGTTCACAGAACCATCTTCGTTGAGGTATACACCTTTGTGGACTGGTGAGTTACCAGTTTGTTTAGAGTAAGCAACGTTAGATGTGATAGTCAAGAGTGATACTGTTGCTTCAGCGTTCTTGTAAAGTTTGTGGCTACGCAGACGAGTTGTGTAAGCTTCAACCAACCATTCAGCCAATTCGTTTGAACGAGGATCGTCTTCACCCCAACGTGGGTATTCACCGATTGTTTCGTAATCGTAGATGTAGCCATTTTCGTCACGGATTGGTTTAACTGTAGCGTACTTGATAGCTGACAATGTATCAACAGTGTTAGCAAATCCACAGATACCGAATCCCATGTTAGCACGTTGTTTAGTTGGCAAGAAGGCCATTTGAACAGCTTCGTAGTTGTACTTGTCAGTCATGTAGTGGATGATGTTCAAAGCGTCTACGTAAGTGTCAGTCAACCAGTCAAGAGATTTTTCAAAGTTCGCTTTAACTGATTCAAATTCAAGAACTTCGTCACGGATAGGATCGATGTCAAATACTTTGTAGTCTTTGTGAACATCGTCGTAACCACCGTTCAAACCAGTAAGAAGAGCTTTAAGAACGTTTACACGAGCACCGAAGTACTGGATGTTGTGGCGTTGATCTTCGTTTTCTGGGTCAAGTGGTGACACACAGCATGAGATACAGCTCATTTCTCCGTATCCGTCTTTAGCCATTGTTGTTACACCTTCGTATTGGATAGAAGAGTGTTTGTGGCTCATGTGCATACAGTAGCGACGGAAGTTGTAAGGCAATTTGTCAGTCCAAAGAACTGTCAAGTTTGGTTCTGGTGAGTTACCGATGTTGTCAAGAGTGTTCAAGAAACGGTAGTCCATCTTAGTAACACGGTGACGACCGTCGTTACCCATACCAGCCATAGAAGTTGTGATGAAGGTTGGGTCACCTGAGTACAATTGGTCATAAGCTTTTGTACGAGCAAATTTAACTGTACGAAGTTTCATAACGAAATCATCAACGAACTCTTGGATTTCTGATTCAGTAAATGTACCGCGAGCAAGGTCACGTTCTGCAAAGATATCCAATACGATTGGCACACGTCCTAGAGATGTAGCAGCACCATTGATAACACGGCAGACAGCCATGAAGGCGATGTTAACCCATTGGATAGCTTCTTTCGTGTTCATCGCTGGTTTGCGGACATCAACTCCGTAAAGGTCACCCAAGCGAACAACTTGTTGCAATGCTTGGTATTGAAGGTTTACTTCTTCACGAAGACGGATTGTTTCTTCATCAATTTCTTTGATCGCATTCCAGTCGTTTACTTTTTCTTGCATCAAGTAGTCTGCACCGTAAAGAGCAAGACGTGCGTAAACACCGATGATACGTCCACGTGAGTAGGCATCTGGAAGACCAGTTACAGTGTGAGCGTGACGAGCGCGACGAATGTTTGAAGTGTAGGCACGGAAGATACCGTCGTTAACTGTTGTTACGTATTTAGTGAAGATTTCGTGAACAGCTGGATCTGGTTCATATCCATTTTCCTTCAAAGTAGTTTCAGCCATACGGATACCACCTTTTGGCATGAAGTTCAATTTGAAGAGTTCATCGTTTTGGATACCGAAGATAACTTCATTTTCTTTGTCGATAAATCCAGCAGGAATATCAGCAATAGATGTTGGACGAGTGTCCATTGGGAAACGAGTTTCTTCGTAGTGTGCTTTTGTTTCTTCTACGATTTTTTTGATGTGGAGTGAACGTTCTGTTGGTCCAGCAAGGAAACTTTCATCTCCATCATAAGGTGTGTAGTTAGCTTGAACAAAGCGAGAAATACTTGCTTTTTCTTTCCAATCTACGCCTTTGAAGCCTTCCCAAGCTTTATCAAAAATGTCTTGTGCTTCAACAACTGTCTTAACAACCATGTTAATGTCCTCTTTTTTCTAGTAACAGTCATCTGTTACATTCTTGAGACAAGTATACCATACAGTAACCGATTTCAACAAGAGAAAATCGGCATTTTAGACGCTTTCTTTTATAATACAGTCTCTTTTTTGTTCTTATCTGTATTATATTTTTGAAAGTCAGGTTGAACTTTCCCATTTTTTCAGAAAAAAGGGTATAATAAATAGAAAATGACACTAGAAAGGGATTGGAATGCTCATATTTCCATTGATAAATGATCTGTCCAGAAAAATCATCCATATCGACATGGATGCCTTTTTTGCTGCGGTGGAAATCAGAGATAATCCCAAGTTAAAGGGCAAACCTGTTATCATCGGAAGTGATCCCAGACAAACAGGTGGTCGAGGTGTCGTTTCTACCTGTAGCTACGAGGCACGAGTTTTTGGTGTTCATTCAGCCATGAGTTCTAAAGAAGCTTATGAGCGCTGTCCCCAAGCTGTCTTTATCTCTGGAAATTATGAAAAGTATAAGACTGTGGGACTTGAGATTCGAGCTATTTTTAAACGCTACACTGATTTGATTGAACCTATGAGTATCGACGAGGCATACTTAGATGTGACGGAAAATAAACTCGGTATCAAGTCAGCCGTCAAAATAGCCCGCCTCATCCAAGAGGATATCTGGCAGGAACTACACCTGACCGCTTCTGCAGGCGTTTCCTACAATAAATTTCTAGCTAAAATGGCCAGTGATTATCAGAAGCCACATGGTTTGACAGTGATTCTACCTGACAAAGCCCAAGACTTTCTCAAACAAATGGACATTGCTAAATTTCATGGTGTAGGAAAGAAGACAGTAGAAAAGCTTCATGAAATGGGCATTTATACTGGTGCAGACTTATTGGATGTCTCAGAAGTTACTTTAATCGATCGCTTTGGCAGACTTGGTTATGATCTTTATCGAAAGGCTCGTGGTATTCACAATTCTCCAGTCAAGTCCAATCGCATCCGCAAATCAATCGGGAAGGAGAAAACCTATAGTAAGATTCTCCAGGATGAAGAAGATATCAAAAAAGAGCTGACTCTTCTCTCCGAAAAGGTAGCTCACAATCTCAGCAAGCAGGACAAAGCTGGAAAAATCATTATCCTAAAAATACGATATGCTGACTTCTCCACTCTGACTAGACGAAAAAGCCTCCCACAAGCTACACAGGACGCTAGTCAGATTTCTCAAACCGCCCTTCAACTCTACGAAGAGCTAGCTGAAAAAGAAAAAGGTATCCGTTTACTAGGAATTACGGTGACAGGATTTTAAAAAGCTTGAAGGAAACTTCCCTCAAGCTTTTTTCTTATACAAACAAACGCACAAAACTATAGAGCAACAAGACACTACCGAGTACAATACGATATTTACCAAAGAGTGTAAAGTCGTGTTTCTTCACATAGCTGGTCAAGAAACGAATAGCAACCATGCTGACTGCAAAGGCAACACCCATAGCAACCAAGAGCAAGAATAGTTGGCCAAAACTCAAGAGCTGACCTGCTTTGATAAATTTGAAAATCTTTAAAGCACTAGCTCCGAACATGACAGGAATTCCGAGATAGAAGGTAAACTCTGTTACGACAGAGCGGCTCGTTCCATTTAACAAACCACCAACGATAGTTGCACCTGAACGGCTCGTTCCTGGGAAAAGAGCGAGGACTTGGAAGAGCCCAATGTAAAGGGCTGTTTTATAAGGCAGCTTGTCAAGCTCTGTTACTGTTGGTTCAATGGCTTGCGCCTTATTTCGTTTTTCAAGGTAGATAAAGGCAACACCATAGATAATCAACATGATTGCAACTGAAACCATGTTATGGAAGTTGGCATCAAACCAATCATCTAATTTAAAAACCAATAGCAAAGGCAAGGTCGCAACCAAGACTTTTGACCACAATTGCCAAGTTCTACGAACTTCGACCTTAGTTTTACCAGGTTTGAAGGGATTAAGCTTATTAAAGTAAATGACCATAACTGCTAAAATGGCACCAAGCTGAATGACAACATTAAACATGGACATGAAGGCTTCATTCTGGTCCTTGTATTGTACAAATTCTTCAACCAAGATCAAGTGGCCAGTACTTGAAATGGGCAACCATTCTGTAATTCCTTCAACAATCCCAAAAAAGATTGACTTCAAAATTTCAATAAAATACATACATTACTCCTTTTTCTGTCCTCTATTATAGCATAATTTCGGATATTGCGATAGATTTTTTAGAAGGCACCGATGCTACCACCGCCTCCGCCTCCTGAGAATCCTCCACCTGAAGAACCACTTCCAGAAGATACAGAGTAATTGCTAGCTGTATTTGCGACAGCAGTATATTGCTTGATTTGTGCAGTTGAGGAGTAGAACTGTGAGTGCCAACCATAGGCTACATAAAGATTCAAATCTGGATTTTCAAGCTGAATATGGCGAACTTTCATTAACTTACTCACCTTCTTGGCATAACCAAAGAGAGTCGCATAGACCAGTAGACGGTTCCAAAGGACGATGCTCTCTAGCTCGGCCTGATCTAGATGAGCAATGTCGCGAAGCATATTTTCAAAACTCGTCCAGAGATAGAAGATTTCTGCTCCTTCCTCAGTTAGAACTCCATCGCGATAGGCTCCTCGCGTGGCAAGATAAACCCAGAAACTAGCCCCTAATCCTGTCAATCCTAAGAGTAGAAATGGGATCGAAAAGAAACCATGTGTTTGCCAGCTATAGTAAAAGAATAGCAGTCCACCTAGAGCTGTTATGGCTGAACAGACCCGCATCCCGAGAGCAAGGCGGCGTTCCTCACTTGTCAAGGGACGATAGTAGCTTGGGATACGAAGTACATGGACCTTATCCTTGACACAAGACTGAATGCGTTGAAGTCTTCCTTCAAAGGAGCGTTTGAGACGCGAGCCTGTTTCTCGGATATGTTTTTCATCTGACTCTTTGGCACCACGGTAAAGGGAAGATGAAACTTGGTAATCAGGGAAGAGCTCTGAAATAGCCAATTCTTTCTTATTTGACAAAGTCATGCGCAGACATTCCTTCTCAAAATTGGACAAACCCTTTTCACTGATAATGCGCACATAAGGTTCTTCATCCCCTTGGAAAATAGATAAATGACCTCGATCTACTAAATCCAACAAGGTTGCCTGAATCAAACGTTCAAAAGTAAATTTGCCAAACCCTGATTTGTTTAGGGGATTGACTTCCTCTAAGGACGTTGAATACACTGCTTCTGCTAAAACCATTGGAGGCAAATCCATCGGTGGTTCGTAGAGTCGATGATCTTTTGGAAAGACCTTTTTAATGCTTGTACTCTGACGAAACATCCTATAGAAGATAGGAACTAGAAGTAAGAGACTCATAAAAATGACGGGGAATACCCATTTCATCAAAATCTCACTTTGCGCTTTTTCTGTTGCTATATTGCTTTCAATCCGGTTAAAATCGGTTAAACGTTCTTCCTCTAATCCTTGATCAGGAGCTCCTACAAAAGCACTTCTCGGCCAGTAAGCATGTAATTCGATCTGTCGCTTTCTCGGAAGGTCTTTCATTTTGACATGATAGAGATTATTTGCTTTTTCAACACTAGAGTCCCTTAGGAGTTGGCCTGCATGAAAATAGAGTTTCTCTGCTGGAGTATCAGAGCTGACCTTAAACTCAATCTCTTTGATGTCTCCAGTACTATCGGTCAAGGGTTGCCAATTTAGCTCTGCGATGTCCTTATATAAGAAGAGAAGGTTTGTTAGTTTCCAAGTAACCGTTACCCGAACAGTATCTCCGGCATATCCAGCATTGTAAATTTTTACCTTGTAGCCGTCCTCTTCCTCCATGGTATAGAAGGAAACATTTTGAACAATTCTTCCATTTTTAGAGACCTGAACGGTCGGGTCGGGATCAATGTCAAATCCTTCCGGCATTTTCCCAGCTTTCCCTAGCCCAACTAACTGACCATTATAATCATCTCCAAAGCGGTAGGTAATTGTTTCCTTAAAAATTGCAGTATTATCTGCATGAATATTCAAATCACCCTGATAGGATAAGATATCAAAGTCTACTGCAAAAACTAGGCTCGGTATAAATAATAAATAAGCAAATACCAAAGCCAACAGCCATCTTTTTTTCATAATCGGTTCCCTTTCAATCTTTTTACCATTATATCATTTTTTATAAGTAAAGGCTTACTTGTATTGAAAATCTCGCTATTTTTAGATACAATAGAGGGAGTCATTTTTAGACTAGAAATAGGAGAAAACATGAAAAAATTATGCTTATCTATCCTTGCTAGCTTAGCCCTTACCTTAGGACTAGTTAGCCAAGTCCAAGCCGACGAATATTTACGCATCGGGATGGAGGCAGCTTACGCTCCCTTCAACTGGACCCAAGACGACGATAGTAACGGCGCCGTCAAAATCGACGGTACCAACCAATATGCCAACGGCTACGATGTTCAAATTGCTAAAAAGATTGCCAAAGACTTAGGCAAGGAACCTTTGGTCGTAAAAACCAAATGGGAAGGACTTGTTCCAGCCCTTACTTCTGGTAAAATTGATATGATCATTGCCGGTATGAGCCCAACCGCTGAACGCAAACAAGAAATTGCTTTTTCAAGCAGTTACTATACTAGCGAACCCGTTCTATTGGTAAAAAAGGACTCTGCCTATGCCAATGCCAAATCTTTAGAGGACTTTAGCGGAGCAAAAATCACGTCTCAACAAGGTGTTTATCTTTATGACCTGATTTCCCAAATTCCAGGTGCAAAAAAAGAAACAGCTATGGGTGACTTCGCCCAAATGCGTCAAGCTCTGGAGGCTGGTGTTATTGATGCCTATGTTTCTGAACGACCTGAAGCAATGACCGCTGAGTCTGCTAACGCTAAATTCAAAATGATCCAACCTCAACCAGGTTTCAAAACTGGCGAAGAAGATACAGCTATTGCCATTGGACTTCGTAAAGATGACAGCCGCATCAGCCAAATCAATGCGAGCATCGAAACCATCTCAAAGGATGAGCAAGTAGCCCTCATGGATCGTATGATCAAAGAGCAACCTGTGGAGTCTACAACAACAGAGGAAGAAAGTAGTTTCTTTAGCCAAGTCGCTAAGATTCTTTCTGAGAACTGGCAACAACTCTTGCGTGGTGCTGGTATCACACTCCTAATCTCCATTATCGGAACCATTACAGGTCTCCTTATCGGACTTGCAATCGGGGTCTTCCGTACCGCTCCACTATCTGAGAACAAGGCAATGTACGCCCTACAGAAACTAGTCGGTTGGATTCTCAATGTCTATATCGAGATCTTCCGTGGTACACCGATGATTGTTCAATCCATGGTTATCTACTATGGAACTGCCCAAGCTTTTGGTATTAACCTTGACCGCACACTAGCTGCTATCTTCATCGTCTCAATCAACACGGGAGCCTACATGACAGAGATCGTTCGTGGTGGTATTCTAGCAGTTGACAAAGGACAGTTTGAAGCTGCTACTGCTCTTGGTATGACCCACAATCAAACCATGCGTAAGATTGTCCTACCTCAGGTTGTCCGTAATATTCTACCTGCTACTGGTAATGAGTTTGTCATCAATATCAAAGATACCTCTGTATTGAACGTTATTTCAGTTGTTGAGCTTTATTTCTCAGGAAATACTGTAGCAACACAAACCTATCAATACTTCCAGACCTTTACCATCATCGCCGTGATTTACTTTGTCCTCACCTTTACTGTGACCCGTATCCTACGCTTCATCGAACGTCGTATGGACATGGATACTTACACTACAGGTGCTAACCAAATGCAAACGGAGGATTTGAAAAAATGACACAACCAATCCTTGAAATCAAACACCTCAAAAAATCATATGGGCAAAACGAAGTGCTAAAAGACATTTCTCTCACCGTCCATAAAGGAGAGGTTATTTCCATCATCGGGAGCTCAGGAAGTGGAAAATCAACCTTCCTTCGTTCAATTAATTTACTAGAAACACCTACAGAGGGAGAGATTCTCTATCGAGGAGAAAATGTCTTAGAAAAAGGCTATAACCTCACCCATTATCGTGAAAAACTCGGTATGGTTTTCCAATCTTTCAATCTCTTTGAAAATCTGAATGTCCTTGAAAATACTATCGTTGCCCAAACGACTGTCCTTAAACGCGACCACTCTGAAGCTGAAAAAATTGCCAAAGAGAATCTCGAAAAAGTTGGCATGGGAGAACGTTACTGGCAAGCCAAGCCTAAACAACTCTCAGGGGGACAAAAACAACGCGTAGCTATCGCCCGCGCTCTCTCCATGAATCCTGATGCCATTCTCTTCGACGAACCAACATCTGCCCTCGATCCAGAAATGGTCGGAGAAGTCCTCAAAATTATGCAGGATTTGGCTCAAGAAGGTTTGACCATGATCGTCGTAACCCACGAAATGGAGTTCGCCCGCGATGTCTCTCACCGTGTCATCTTTATGGATAAGGGCGTCATTGCTGAAGAAGGCAAACCAGAAGACCTCTTCACAAACCCTAAAGAAGACCGGACAAAAGAATTTCTTCAACGTTATCTCAACTAATAAACAAAGACTGCATTTTTTATGCAGTCTTTTTAGTTTGTAATTGTAAAGAAAAGGCAGACTCTACTCAGGAATCTGCCTGTGACCACAGTTTAATCTTCAAATTTTTCATGATTTTTTTCATAGAAATCGATTAAACCAAGAGCTGTTTCAAATGAAATATTTTTAACTTTTGCGCGTCCTTGTGCTAGAGCAATGATAGACATTTCACGCGCATTCGTTTCTTTAGAGATACGGTAGCCTGTGATTTTCTTATCACGAACCCAGCCAACAACTGCTTCTACTTTTTCAAAGTTCGACTTAGCCATGTTCTTCTCCTAAATTATTCTTTACAGTACTTAATTGTATACGTTTTTATTTCATTTGTCAATAAAAAAACATATATTCATCGTAACTATATTATTCTGCATATTTTTATTTGGCTTTTAAAGCCGATAATATATGAGTTCTTATATCCTCAACTCCATTAGGGTTTGCTGGAAGGAAGATTGTATTATTACCCTCTTTGTCTGCAAAATTATTCAACGTATCTAAATACTGGTTCGTTAATAGGATAGACATGATTTGTTCTTCAGTTAGCTCAACATTGGCTCCCTTTAACTCTTGGATAGAATCAGCTAGTCCGTCAACAATTGCTTTACGCTGCTCTGCAATCCCTACACCATGTAGGCGATCTTTTTCTGCTTCAGCTTCTGCTGCGGTCACGATTTTAATCTTATCTGCTTCAGCAAGCTCTTGCGCCGCAACTCTCTTACGTTGAGCCGCGTTAATTTCATTCATTGATTGTTTTACTTCAGCATCAGGTTCAACCTTAGTAATCAGCGTTTTGACAATGATATACCCATACGTAGACATTTCTTCAGCCACTTGTTTTTGAACTTCTAAGGCGATTTCATCCTTCTTCTCAAACAACTCATCTAGGGTTAGCTTTGGTACAGATGAACGCAAAGCATCTTCAATATAGGATTTAATTTGGGCTTCTGGACGCATCAATTTATAATAGGCATCTGTGACATTATTTTCATTTACTCGATACTGAGTTGCCACATTCATTGTTACAAATACATTATCTTGCGTCTTTGTCTCTACAACAATCTCACTTTGCAACAAGCGTAGTTGAACTCTTGCCGCAATCCTATCAATTCCAAAAGGAGCTCGTAAATGAATACCACTATTGCTCAACTTTTGGTATTTACCAAAGCGTTCTATGATGGCGACAGATTGTTGTCGAACCACATACACAGAACTAACCATAATCACTGATGCAATCACCACTAAAAACAATAAAACAAGTAAAATTTGTAAAACCATGGGAATCTCCCCCTTTCGTCACCCTCATTATAGCACCATCATTACCATTACGCAAATAATATGATAATAATTTTATTTTAGCTTAAACTAGCATATTATACAACGTTTCGTTCCCATTCAAATTAATATAAGATGGGTCAAACTTTTCCATTCGATGAATCAATCCAGCATAATCATGCTTATTGGCAAGGGCTACCCCAATCAAGACAGGGCCTGTCCCCTTGCTTGCTCGTTTGATATATTCAAAACGAGTGATGTCATCATTTGGCCCCAAAATGTCATTTACAAACTCTCGTAGAGCTCCTGGACGTTGTGGGAAATTCACTACAAAGTAATGCTTGATTCCATCGTAAATCAAGGCACGTTCTTCCATCTCTGGCATGCGGTTGATATCGTTATTTCCTCCAGAAATGATACAACAAATCGTCTTGCCTTTGATATAGTCTGATAAAACTTCCAAGGCTGCAACGCTGGCAGCTCCGGCTGGTTCTGCTACAATTCCTTGTTTGGAATAAAGATCAATCAAGGTTTCAGAAATCAATCCCTCGTCCACCCCAATCAGCGTTTCAACATTCTTTCGGGTCGCTTCATAGGTTAATTGTCCAACCTTCTGCACAGCTATCCCATCAGCAAACTTATCAATTTCTTTGAGTTTAACTGGTCCCCCAGCTTCAAAGGCAGCTTTCATAGAGCGAGCTCCATTGGCTTCTACCCCGATCACTTCGATAGTCGGGTTGGTTTCCTTAATATAAGTAGAAACACCGGCAATCAATCCACCACCACCTACTGGTACAAGTACTGTATCAAAATCAATAGACTCTTTACGGGCTTCTTCAAGAATTTCATAGGCTACAGTCCCTTGACCAGCCTGAACATGCGCATCATCAAAAGGATCGATGAAGGTGCGGTTTTCTGTTAATGTAAATTCTTGTGCTGCCTTAGCAGAAGCATCAAAGGTATCCCCAACCAACTTGATTGTCACAAACTCTCCACCGAAAAAGCGAACCTGCCCAATCTTTTGTTGCGGTGTTGTGATGGGCATAAAGATCGTTGCAGGAATCTTCATCTCATTACAAGTATAGGCGACACCTTGGGCATGATTTCCCGCAGAGGCACAGACTACACCACGCTCGCGTTCTTCTTTTGATAGTTGAGAAATGGCATAATAGGCTCCACGAATTTTAAAAGAGCGAACTCGTTGCGCATTCTCCTTTTTGAGATAAATCTTTGCTTGGTATTTTTCTGATAAATAATGATCATATTCTAGTGGTGTATCAACTACTACACCACTCAAAACTTTGTGGGCTTTCACCACATCTTTTGCACTTAGCATTGTCTCCTCCTCAAATACTGTTCAAGATAAAAAACGAGTTAGGTACCCCCAACTCGCCTTCTGTCTCTCTTTACAAGAATTAATTGTAGATTTTGAATGCGTCGTCGTCGTTTTTACCAACGAAAGGCATTGCTTTACGCAATTCTGCACCAACTTTTTCGATTTCAAGGTTAGCTGCTTGTTCACGGTAAGCAGTTAATTTTGGACGACCAGCCTTGTAGTCATTCACAAAGTCATTTGCAAATTTACCATTTTGGATATCTGCCAAAACAGCTTTCATGTTTTCTTTCACTTGCTCAGTAATCACACGTGGACCTGATACATAGTCACCGTATTCAGCAGTGTTTGAAATAGATTGACGCATTTTCTTGAATCCACCTTCATAGATCAAGTCAACGATCAATTTCATTTCATGAAGAACTTCAAAGTAAGCCAATTCTGGGGCATAGCCTGCTTCTGTCAAGACTTCAAAACCTGCTTCGATAAGGGCAGTCAAACCACCACAAAGTACGGCTTGTTCACCAAACAAATCTTCTTCAGTTTCTTCTTTGTAAGTTGTTTCAAGCAAACCAACACGAGCAGCCCCAACACCTTTACACCAGTCCATAGCAATGTTTTTCGCATTTCCAGTTGCATCTTGGTAAACTGCGTAAAGAGCTGGCACACCAAATCCTTCTTCATAAGTACGACGTACCAAGTGTCCTGGTCCTTTAGGAGCACACATGAAGACATCTACATCTGCAGGAACTTTGATAAATTCAAAGTGGATATTGAAACCATGGGCAAATCCAACTGCATTTCCAGCTTCCAAGTTTGGAGCGATTTCTGCTTCGTACAATTCTTGTTGGATTTCGTCTGGTGCCAAGATCATGATAACGTCAGCCAATTTAGTTGCTTCTGCTACTGTGTAAGTGTCAAATCCGTCTTCTTTTGCTTTGTCAAAAGATTTACCTGGACGCACACCGATGATGACATCACGACCTGAATCACGCAAGTTTTGCGCATGCGCATGTCCTTGTGAACCATAACCGATTACGGCGATTTTTTTACCGTCAAGCGCTGCTACTTTAACATCTTTTTCGTATTCCATTTGAACTGCCATAGTTTTTCTCTCTTTTCTATTTTTATTGCCTTATAGGCTGGTTTAACAAATTTATGCTGGATTTTATACTAAGAGTATTAGTCGCGGGTAAATCCAGTTGCACCCGTACGAGCGATATTTTTAATACCATATGGTCGAATCACTCGTAATAAAGCTTCACTCTTCTCAGCATTTCCCGTCATCTGGATGGTGATTGAGCTTGGAGCCACATCTACTACCGTTGCACGGAAAGGTTGGATAATGGCCAAGATTTCTGCACGCTTCTCAGCAGGAGCAGATACTTTTACCAAGATCACTTCTCTTTCCAAGTGTGGTTTATCTGTGATATCACGAATGCGAATTACATCAATCTGACGATTGAGTTGTTTAATGATTTGCTCTACTTCATCATGTGAAGCTACATCAATAATGATGGTGATGCGAGATACATTGGGATTCTCTGTCGCACCAACTGAGATACTCTCAATATTGACTTGACGACGAGAAAGGACACCTGTAAAACGATTCAAAACTCCTGAACGGTTTTGCAATCTAGCTGTTAACATTCTACGCATGGAACTTCACCCCCAACATCTCATGATTGCTCTTACCAGCTGGTACCATCGGTAAGACCTGTTCCTTACGAGAAATATCCACCTCGATAAACATGGGCACATCCTCCAGAATAGCCTCTAGATCTTTTTCTATAGTTTCTGGATTGTCAAATTTATAATTTTTGATGCCGTAGGCCTGTGCCATCAGCTGGAAGTCAGGAAGTGTATCAAAGACTGACTCTGAAGTTCTACCCTCATAGAAGGATTCCTGCCACTGACGAACCATTCCTAGTGAGTGGTTATTCAACATGACAACCTTAATCGGTACCTTGTAGATATTTAGGATCGCTAGCTCTTGGTTGGTCATTTGGAAACCACCATCACCGACAAAAAGGATGACTTCTTTTTCTGGATTGGCAATCTTGGCTCCGATAGCTGCAGGAACTCCGAATCCCATGGTACCCAAACCACCTGAAGTGACTAACTGACGCTCATTTTGGTAAGGATAATACTGAGCTGTCCACATTTGGTGTTGCCCTACGTCTGTGACAACAATGGCATCCCCATTTGTCAACTCACCGATGCGTTCAATAACGGCCTGAGGTTGAACCACACGTTCTTTCTTATCATAAGAACGAACTCGATTCTTGTCCTTGGTGACTTTTTCAATCCACTTTTCAGTATTGTTATGAACAGTTGGTTCTGCCAGTAGCATCTGCAAGGCTTTCTTAGCATCCCCCACTACAGGAATATCTGCACTGATAATCTTACCAATCTCAGCTGGGTCAATGTCGATATGGGCAACCTTAGCATTCTTCGCGAAGGTCTTAGGGTTACCAGTCAAGCGGTCATCGAAACGGCAACCAATACTAATCATAAAGTCCGCTTCCGTCATTGCAATGTTGGCTGCGAAAGAACCGTGCATGCCTCCCATCCCCAGGAAGAGCGGATGACTCGTTGCAATGGTTCCTTGCCCCAAAAGACTAGTGACTACTGGAATTTGGTAACGTTCAGCAAATTCATTGAGCTCCTTAGAAGCTTCCGCATAGCTGATACCACCGCCTGCTAACAAAACAGGTTTCTTAGCCTTAGACAATTGCTTCAAGATTTTCTTGATTTGCATGTCATTCGGATCAAGCGTCGGTTGGTAACTTGGTAAATTCACCTCTGGTGAATAGATGAAATCTGTCTCTAGAGCTGATACATCCTTGGGCAAGTCAATCACAACAGGACCTGGACGACCAGTCGTTGCGATATGGACAGCTTCCGTAATGATACGAGGAATATCTGCTGTCTCACGAACTTGGTAATTGTATTTGGTAATGGGCATGGTAATCCCCACGATGTCTGCTTCCTGAAAGGCATCTTTCCCAATCCCAGCTCGCGCAACCTGACCTGTAAAGACCAAAAGGGGAACGCTATCGCTCATGGCATCTGCAATCCCTGTAATGGCATTTGTTGCTCCCGGCCCACTCGTGACGACGGCAACGCCCAACTTTCCAGTTGATTTGGCATATCCTTCAGCTTCGTGCAAACAACCTTGCTCATGGCGTCCTAAGATGTGGCGAATACCTTTAAAATTGTATATCGCATCATACAAAGGTAAGACTGCACCACCAGGATAACCAAAAATGGTATCAATCCCTAAGTCCCGAAGTGTTTCCAAAACTAGGTCCGACCCCGTCTTAGGAGATTCTAAACTGATTTTCTCCATTGTTCCCCTTTCTCTTCTCTTAAAAAAATAGCTTGTTACTATCATACCATTTTTTCAAAAATTTTCAAGGCAAAAGAGTCAATTTTCTGAATTTTCTATCTAAAAGTGTATTTATGAATCTTTTCCTCATTTTTATTAACTTTTCTACGGAATTAGGAACCTTTATTTACTTTAATTTATCAAATTAGAATATTTTCTTTCTGGATAGAATTAGTATCTTTCTCACTTAGCGACCAAATGTGTATACTATATTCAGCAAAAATGAATAGTTAAAGACAAAAAAAGGAAGCCACTAAGTGACTTCCTTCTAGAGTGAGGACTGATTAGTCTTCACCTTTGTTTTTCTTAATGATTTCTTCTTGTACTGACTTAGGTACATCTTC
>CAUPXG010000025.1:0-13755 GCA_963515155.1 Streptococcus oralis
TGAACCGACGATCAAGCTTTTGCAGAGCCGTGCCTTACCACTTGGCTATACCGCCTCAACGTTTATTATTATACCTTGAAAATCATTTCCCGTCAATAGTTTCTTATTCTAAAATCCAATTTAGGAAAACAGATGATGATCGAAGAAGTGAGAAAAAGCTTGTAAAAATCCCTTTCTAAAGAAGATCAGACTAGAAAGTATTTCTTGCAGAAACAAACAAAGAATGCAGAAATTTTGACAAATAGAAGTTTTTTGAGGAAATGCGCCAAAATATTCTGAAAATTCGTTTACTTTTTAAAAAATATATGTTATAATTTCCAATAAGCCTAAATTTTTCAAGAGGAGTTAAAAACATGAAAAAAAGTAGAGTATTTGTTGCAGCAGGTGTTGCTTTATTAGCGGCAGGAGTACTAGCTGCTTGTGGTTCTTCAAAATCATCTGATTCAACAGCGCCAAAAAATTATGGCTATGTTTATACAGCTGACCCAGAAACGTTGGATTACCTCATTTCAGGGAAACAAAGTACTAAGGTCGCCACTTCAAATGGTATCGATGGTCTTTTCACAAACGACAAGTATGGGAATTTAGTTCCTGCAGTTGCAGAAGACTGGTCAGTTTCAAAAGATGGTTTGACTTATACCTACAAGATTCGTAAAGGTGTCAAATGGATGACATCTGATGGCGAAGAGTATGCTGAAGTAACAGCCAAAGACTTTGTAAATGGTTTGAAACACGCAGCTGACAATAAATCAGCAGCTAAGTATCTAGCAGAAGATTCAGTTAAAGGTCTAGCTGACTATATAGCTGGAAACAATAAAGATTTTGCTTCAGTCGGTGTAAAAGCAGTTGATGATTACACCCTTGAATACACTTTGAACAAACCAGAACCATACTGGAACTCTAAGCTGGCCTACTCAATCTTCTGGCCATTGAACGAAGAATTTGAAAAATCAAAAGGATCTGATTTTGGTAAAGCGACTGACCCTACATCATTGCTTTACAATGGACCATTCTTGCTGAGAGGTTTGACTGCTAAGTCATCTATCGAATTTGTGAAGAATGAAAACTATTGGGACAAAGACAATGTTCATCTTGATAAAGTAACACTTGCTTACTATGATGGTTCAGATCAAGAATCAATTGAACGTAACTTTACAAGTGGGGCTTATAGCTATGCCCGTCTCTTCCCAACAAGTTCAAACTACTCTAAGGTAGAAGAAACTTACAAAGACAATATTTACTACACTCCATCAGGTCCAGGTATTGGTGGTTTGGGTGTAAATATTGACCGTCAAGGTTACAAATACACTTCTAAGACAACTGATGAAGAGAAGACTTCTACTAAGAAAGCCCTTCTTAACAAGGACTTCCGTCAGGCTTTGAACTTTGCCTTTGACCGTACTTCTTACTCAGCACAAATTAATGGTAAGGAAGGTGCTCCTCTTGCAGTTCGTAACCTCTTTGTGAAACCAGACTTTGTCTCTGCAGGCGAAAAAACTTTCGGTGACTTGGTAACTGAAAAGATGGCGGCTTACGGTGATGAATGGAAGAATGTAAACTTTGCGGATGGTCAAGATGGACTTTTCAACGCCGATAAAGCCAAAGCCGAATTTGCCAAAGCTAAAACAGCATTGGAAGCAGAAGGTGTGAAATTCCCTATCCACTTGGATATCCCAGTAGACCAAACATCTAAAAACTATATTGCACGTATTCAATCCTTCAAACAATCCGTTGAAACAGTACTTGGAGAAGAAAACGTAGTCATCGATATCCAACAAATCACTACAGATGAACTACAGAATATTACATACTACGCAGCTAGCGCAGCGGCAGAAGATTGGGATCTCTCAGGTGCTGTTGGATGGAACCCTGACTATGAAGATCCATCAACTTACCTTGATATCTTGAAAACAACGAATGCTGAACAAACAAAAACCTATATGGGTTACGAAGGTGCAGATAATGCTGCAGCGGCTCAAGTTGGTTTGAAAGAATACGATAAGCTAGTTGATGAAGCAGGAAAAGAAACAAGCGACTTGAATGTTCGTTATGAAAAATACGCGGCTGCTCAAGCTTGGTTGACAGATAGTTCACTCTTCTTGCCAGCTATGTCATCAAGTGGTGCTGCACCAATCATTTCTCGTGTTGTGCCATTCTCTGCATCTTACAGTCAATCTGGAGATAAGGGATCAGACGTATACTTCAAGTATATTCAGTTACAAGATAAGGTTGTAACAAAAGCTGATTATGAACAAGCTCGTGAAAAATGGCTCAAAGAGAAAAAAGAATCAAACGAAAAAGTTCAAAAAGAATTGGCTAATCACGTTAAATAAATAACTCTCAAGAGAACTTTCTCTCCATGAGGAGAAGGTTCTTTTGGGATTTTAAAAGGAAACGATATGAAGAAATATATTTTTATGCGTGTACTGCGTTCATTGTTGTCTATTTTCTTGGTGACAACTTTGACTTACACAATTATTTATACGATGGTTCCTCGGAAATTGATTTTCAAGCAGGATACCAACTATAACAAGATTGCAACGACGCCAGATAAACGGGACAATTATGAAAATACCGTTTATGAGCGGATGGGCTATATCGAGTACTACGATACCAAAGAGTTGCAAGAAAGAGCTAGCACGATGGATTCATCTGTAACAGTAGATGCCAATGATACAAATAAGGCGATCTATGAAAAATACATCAACCAACTAGGAAATGGTTGGACGTTAGGTGTATTCTCAGAAAGTGGTCAATTCTATGCTACGCGTGAAATTCCAATTTTTGAACGTGTTTTCAAATTCTATTCCAACTTGATTGATATTGATCATCCAAACAAGATTCAAGATCCTGAAAATCCAAACTTGCAACGTTATCTTCGTTTTGAAAATGACCCTGCTATCGGTTGGTCATTGGTTGGTTCAGGTACAAAACACAAATACCTTTTGTATTTCAACAATCAATTCCCATTTGTACACCAAAACTTTGTGAACATTAACTTGGGGGACTCTTACCCAACTTATGCAAACACACCAGTGCTTCAAGTTATCACACAAGGTCAGGGACAAACTAAGACATCAGAAGTTCAATTCCCTACAGGTAAAAAGACTTCGTCTGTAGATATTTACTCTCGTACCTACAAATCTCCAAGTCAAGCAGATGCGCGTGAAGTAGCCAACTATGGTAAAGATGATCCATATACAGCTACAGAAAGCAATTATCAATACCCATCAATGATCGCAAGCTCAGCGGTTGCTGGTTTGATTGGTTTGATTATTTCGTATGCGATTGCGATTCCACTTGGATCTGCTATGGCTCGCCACAAGAATACTTGGATTGATAGCTTCTCGACAGGTGCTCTAACCTTCTTGCTTGCACTTCCAACGATTGCCTTGGTTTACATCGTGCGTTTGATTGGATCATCAATTGGTCTGCCTGACTCATTCCCTATCTTGGGGGCTGGAGATTGGCGTTCTTATGTCTTACCAGCAGTTATTCTAGGTTTGTTGGGTGCGCCAAGTACAGCTATCTGGATTCGTCGTTACATGATCGACTTGCAATCTCAGGACTTCGTTCGTTTTGCTCGTGCAAAAGGTTTGTCTGAAAAAGAAATTTCAAATAAACACATCTTTAAAAATGCCATGGTTCCTTTGGTTTCAGGTATTCCTGGTGCCGTAATCGGGGTTATCGGTGGTGCAACATTGACAGAAACAGTCTTCGCTTTCCCAGGTATGGGTAAAATGTTGATTGACTCTGTTAAGGCATCAAACAACTCAATGGTAGTTGGTCTTGTCTTCATCTTCACGTGTATTTCTATCTTCTCACTCTTTGTAGGAGATATCTGGATGACCATGCTTGACCCACGTATTAAATTGACAGAGAAAGGAGGCAAATAATGTCAACAATTGATAAAGAAAAATTTCAGTTCGTAAAACGTGACGATTTTGCCTCTGAAACAATTGATGCTCCTGCCTATTCATACTGGGGTTCTGTATTTAGACAATTTCTAAAGAAAAAATCAACCGTCTTTATGCTAGGAATTTTGGTTGCCATTATCTTGATGAGCTTTATTTACCCAATGTTCTCCGATTTTGATTTCAACGATGTAAGTAAGGTCAATGACTTTTCTGCTCGTTTTATCAAGCCCAATGCTGAACATTGGTTTGGTACAGATAGCAATGGTAAATCCTTGTTTGATGGGGTTTGGTTTGGTGCGCGTAATTCAATTCTTATCTCTGTAATTGCCACTTTTATCAACCTTGTAATTGGGGTTATTGTTGGTGGAATCTGGGGAATTTCAAAATCTGTAGACCGTGTCATGATGGAAGTTTATAACATTATTTCAAACATTCCATCTCTCTTGATTGTCATTGTCTTGACTTACTCAATCGGTGCTGGTTTTTGGAATCTGATTTTTGCCATGAGTGTGACAACTTGGATTGGGATTGCTTATATGATTCGTATCCAAATCATGCGTTACCGTGACTTGGAATACAACCTTGCTTCTCAAACACTTGGAACGCCAACCTTTAAAATCATCGTTAAAAACATCATGCCACAATTGGTATCTGTTATTGTTTCTACAATGACCTTGATGTTGCCAAGCTTCATCTCTTATGAAGCCTTCCTTTCCTTCTTTGGATTGGGATTGCCTGTAACAGTGCCAAGTTTGGGACGTTTGATCTCAGATTACTCACAAAACGTTACGACCAACGCTTACTTATTCTGGATTCCGTTGACAACCTTGATCTTGGTATCCCTATCTCTTTTCGTTGTTGGTCAAAACCTAGCGGATGCTAGTGATCCACGTACACATAGATAGGAGTAGACATGATAAAAGGAAAAGATGTAATTTTGACTGCTCGTGATATTGTCGTGGAATTTGACGTTCGTGACAAAGTTCTGACGGCTATCCGAGGAGTTTCTCTAGACTTGATTGAAGGAGAAGTTCTGGCCTTGGTAGGTGAGTCCGGTTCTGGTAAATCTGTTTTAACAAAAACCTTTACAGGGATGTTAGAAGACAATGGACGTATTGCCCAAGGAAGCATCGACTATCGTGGACAAGACTTGACCGCTCTAACTTCTAACAAGGAATGGGAGAAGATTCGTGGTGCTAAAATTGCGACTATCTTCCAAGACCCTATGACAAGTTTGGACCCAATCAATACAATCGGTAGCCAAATCACTGAAGTTATCATTAAACACCAAGGGAAAACAGCTAAGGAAGCCAAAGAGATGGCAATCGACTATATGAACAAGGTCGGAATCCCAGATGCTGAAAAACGTTTTGAAGAGTATCCTTTCCAATATTCTGGAGGGATGCGCCAACGTATCGTTATTGCGATTGCCCTTGCCTGTCGTCCAGATATCTTGATCTGTGACGAGCCAACAACGGCCCTTGACGTTACCATTCAAGCGCAAATCATTGATTTGCTTAAAACCTTGCAAAATGAGTACCACTTTACCATTATCTTTATCACCCATGACCTTGGTGTGGTAGCAAGTATTGCCGATAAGGTAGCGGTTATGTATGCTGGTGAAATTGTAGAATACGGAACTGTTGAGGAAGTCTTCTACGATCCACGTCATCCATATACTTGGAGTCTCTTGTCTAGCTTGCCTCAGCTTGCTGATGATAAAGGGGAATTGTACTCTATCCCAGGAACACCACCGTCTCTTTATACTGAGTTGAAAGGTGATGCCTTTGCCCTTCGGTCAGATTATGCGATGCAAATTGACTTTGAACAGAAAGCACCTCAGTTTTCAGTCACTGATACCCACTGGGCTAAGACTTGGTTGCTTCATGAGAATGCTCCTAAAGTTGAAAAACCTGGAGTCATTGCAGATTTGCATGACAAGATTCGTGATAAAATGGGCTTTGCTCATCTAGAAGACTAGGAGGAAGGAAATGTCTGAAAAATTAGTAGAAATTAAAGATTTAGAAATTTCCTTCGGTGAAGGAAGTAAGAAGTTTGTTGCGGTTAAAAACGCCAACTTCTTTATCAACAAGGGAGAAACCTTCTCTCTTGTTGGTGAGTCTGGTAGCGGGAAAACAACGATTGGTCGTGCCATTATTGGTCTAAATAATACTAGTAAAGGTGAGATCATCTTTGATGGTCATAAGATTAATGGGAAAAAATCTCATAAGGAATCATCAGACTTGATCCGTCGCATCCAGATGATTTTCCAGGACCCTGCAGCGAGCTTGAATGAGCGTGCAACAGTTGACTATATCATCTCTGAAGGTCTTTACAACTACCACTTGTTCAAAGACGAAGAAGATCGTAAAGAAAAAGTTCAAAAGATGATTCATGAAGTTGGACTTTTGAAAGAACACTTGACCCGTTATCCACACGAGTTTTCTGGTGGTCAACGCCAGCGTATCGGGATTGCCCGTGCCCTTGTGATGGAACCTGATTTCGTTATTGCGGATGAGCCAATTTCAGCCTTGGACGTATCAGTGCGTGCGCAAGTCTTGAACTTGCTCAAGAAGTTCCAAAAAGAGTTGGGCTTGACTTATCTCTTCATCGCGCATGACTTGTCAGTTGTTCGCTTTATCTCAGATCGTATCGCGGTTATCTATAAGGGAGTTATCGTCGAAGTGGCGGAGACAGAGGAGTTGTTTAACAATCCTGTCCACCCATACACTCAAGCACTTCTATCTGCTGTACCGATTCCAGATCCAATCTTGGAACGCAAGAAGGTTTTGAAAGTTTACGATCCTGACCAACATGACTATGAGACAGACAAGCCATCTATGGTAGAAATTCGTCCAGGTCACTACGTTTGGGCTAACCAAGCAGAACTTGCTCGTTACAAGAAAGCTCTTAAAGAATAAACAAATTAGGAGAGGACCGAAAGGTCTTCTCATTTTTAATAGAAAAATTCCCCTTCTACTGGCTTGTAAAAGGGGAATTGTATTATCATTAGCGTTTAGACCAAGTGCGTTTCATAAAGAGTAGCAAAATTGGGTAAATCTCTAAGCGACCTGCAATCATTGCAAAGGAGAGGAGGATTTTAGAGATGGGACTAAAGATGGAAAAACTCGAGGTTGTACCTAGAATAGGTCCGATATTGTTAAAACAGCTGAAGACAGCACTGGTTACGACTAGAAAATCATTGCTATCAAGACTGACGATAAAGATGAGAGAGAGAATAATCATCATATAGATAGCAAAATATTTAAGAATTTTGTGCTGGGTATCCTTATCAATCACAGTTTTATTGACGTGTAGAGTCAAAACACGGTGAGGGGATAAAGTGGACAAAATCTGATTTTTTGCGATTTTAGAGAGGATAAGTCCTCTGATCACCTTAAGACCACCTGCAGTTGAGCCAGCTGATCCACCGATTCCCATGAGGAAGAGGAGGATAAATTGGGAGAAGAGGGGCCAGTTGGTAATATCTCCGTAACCAAAACCTGTTGTCGTGATGATATTGGAAACCTGGAAGAAGGCCATTTCAACACTCTTAGAGACACCTTGATAGAGGTGGAGTGTATTAAGCGTAATCAAGCCGGTAGAAACTAGGACAATGATGATATATGCTCGTAGTTCTTCATCTCCAAAGAAAGCCTTAACCCGACGGAGCATGAGGTAGTAGTAGAGATTGAAGTTAACTCCAAAAACCAGAACTCCGATACTAACTAGATAGGTGATGAGTGAGCTACCATAGTGGGCAATTCCGTCGTTATAGACGGTAAAGCCCCCAGTTCCTGCCGTTCCCATAGCGATGACAAAACTATCATAGAGAGGCATGCCTGCTAGGTAGTAGATAACCACAAAAAGGGAGAAGAGAGCCAGATAAAGCAGATAGAGGATCTGGGCAGTGTTTTTTAGTTTGGATACGACCTTACCAAAGACAGGACCAGGGACCTCAGCCTTCATCACCTCCAAGTGACTATTCTTGGCATTGTCCATAATGGCAAGCGCAAAGACGAGTACCCCCATCCCTCCGATCAAGTGGGTGAAACTTCGCCAGAAGAGGAGGGAACGAGTGAGAACGGAAACATCGTTCAGGATAGTTGCTCCTGTAGTCGTAAATCCAGAACTGATTTCAAAGAAGGCATCGATGACGCTGGGGATTTGTCCTGAAAAGACAAAGGGGAGGCCACCAAAGAAAGACCATAGAATCCAACAGAGGGCAACAATTAAGACCCCTTCCTTGGCATAAATCCGTTGATTTTTCGGTTTCCGTAAAACGCCTAGACCACCGAGAAGGACTAAAATTCCAATCGTAGAAAAGAGAGCGATAAATACTTGACTGGATTCTTGGTAATAGATCGCTACACTAACAGGAACTAGGAGAAGAACAGCCTCAATCAAGAGAAGTTTTGAGAGGAGGTAACGAATCATACTTTTATTCATTTTTTACCTCTCAATCAAATCATAAATTTTGGTGATATTTGGCAATAAGGTCGTCACGAGTAACTTGTCTCCCACCTCAAGCATATCCTCTCCAGTAGGGAAGATTGTTTTTCCTTTTCGGATAATGGCTGCAATGAGAACCCCTTTTTTCAATTTCAACTGTGATAGAGGTTTGGCAGTCATTTTATTAGCTTCCTTGATTTGGAATTGGAGAGTTTCAATTTGACCATTTGCGAGATGGTGCATGGCTTGAAGATCTGAATACTGAGCGTTTACTCGACCACGGATAAAGTGCATAATGGTATCCACTGCGATGCTTTTTGGTGTGATGATACTCGAAAAATCAGGCGCGTGGATAATCTCTAGAAGGCTTGTTCGGTTGACCTTGGTGATATTTTTATGGACGCCAACACGGTCAAGAAACATAGAGGTGATGATATTTTCCTCATCAACCCCAGTCAAGGTTGCGACTGCATCATAGTGGGGAGCACTTTCTTCCAGCAAAATGTCTTTTGCAGTTCCATCTCCTTGGACAATATAGAGATTGGGGAACTTTTCACTGAAGAAACGAGCTCTTTCAGGATTGATCTCGATGACCTTGGTATCAATGCGACTGTCTTTTAAAATGCCGAGTAGATAATAAGCGATCTTTCCAGCTCCAACGATAAGCAAGCTTTTCACTGCACGAGATTTAAAATAGTTATGGAAAAGCATCATATCTACGCGATTTCCTGTAACAAAAATCCTATCCTTGTCTTGGATAATAACATCACCGCTTGGAATCATCAGTTGATGATCTCTCTCCATAGCACAGACAATGACATTCCCAAACTTTCTACGGAAGTCAGAGATTGGCATTTGACAAAGACCGCTAGAATCCTTGACAACAAACTCCATGAGACTGACCCGACCTCCAGCAAATCGTTCGACAGAGAGGGCATTAGGGAAATCAATGATATTTGAGATCGCACGCGCTGCCAGGAGCTCTGGATTAACAATAAGTGAAAATCCAAGAATATTTTTCTCTTTAAAATAGGCATTGGAGTATTCAGGATTTCGTACCCGAACGATGGTTTCTTTAGCGCCCATTTTTTTAGCAAGTACCGCTGAAATCATATTCACTTCATCGTATTCGGTTAGAGCGATAAAGATATCGCACTCTTGAACACCGGCTTGCTCCAAGATGGCAAAGTCAGCACCATTTCCAAGGAGACCTATGATATCATAGCGACTGACAATATGGTTCAGTACAGCTTCATTTTGCTCGATGAGGACAACATCATGGTTTTCTGCAACTAGTGAACGACAGAGGGCAAAACCGACTTTCCCTCCACCAACAAGGACAATTTTCATATAAAAAAACCTACTTTTTCATGATGTAACTATCATACCCTTTTTTAACAAAAAATGCACTTGCTAAGGCGATTTTTAAGGGAAGAAGGGCCTTTTTCAAGTTTTGAAGCTACATTTGCTTAATTTCTATAACGATGTCTCCGATTTGGAGTGATATTACTCTCTTACTATCCCTTTTCAGAAAGGGAATGAGCAAACATGAAAATATCATCAAAAAAAGTAAAAAAATCAAGTCATTTCTATTGACAATGATTCTGAAAGTGTTATACTAAGAAAGTAGTTTCGCTGATTTACTTCAAACCTGTTGTGAGGTAAGTTAACGATGCCTTAACCACGCTGTTTGCTGAGCTTGACTCCGGGCAGTGTGGCTATTTTTTTGCAATGATAAAAGGAAGCCAGTCATGACAAATCACATTGTATTATTTGAACCTCAGATTCCACAAAATACAGGTAACATTGCGCGTACTTGCGCTGCGACCAATTCTCCCCTCCACATCATCAAACCGATGGGATTTCCCATTGATGATCGGAAGATGAAGCGAGCTGGTTTGGACTACTGGGATAAGCTTGAGATTTATTTTTATGACAGTTTGGAAGATTTTATGTCTCAGATGAAGGGTAAACTCTATCTGATTTCAAAATTTGCGGAAAAGGTTTATTCTGAAGCAGATTTATCGACGGACGAAGACCATTATTTTCTCTTTGGACGTGAAGACAAGGGCTTGCCTGAGGACTTTATGCGAGAACATCCTGAGAAAGCACTCCGTATTCCTATGAATGATGAACATGTCCGCAGTCTCAATGTTTCCAATACCGTCTGCATGATTGTCTATGAAGCACTTCGTCAGCAGAATTTTGCAGGTCTTGAGCTTGTTCATACCTATGAAGCAGATAAATTGAAATAATCAAAATGCTTGCACTTGCAAGCGTTTTTTGTTATGATAAAGGGGTCTTCAGGGCTGGGTGTAATTCCCGACCGGCGGTGACTTTAACTAGGAAATGATCTTTTCCTTTTATACTTTGTTGACAAGCTTTGCCTAACCAGAAGTTATGCCTACAGCTTGTCGCCTAGTCTAAAAGAAAAATCTCAATTTCCATTCTCTTAAAGAAGTCCGCGAGCGCAAGCTGATGTGGTGCGATTCCACAACCGACAGTATAGTCTGGATGGGAGAAGACGAAAGAATAGCTTTGTCTGTTCTGATGAGTTTATTGATGAATTGCAACCGCTTGCTCAAAAGAGTGAGAGGGAACTTTTGGGATATAAAAAGTGAGAATAGATAGAGGGATCCTTTCCAACTTCTTCTGATTTTATAGAAAATTGGAGGAACCTGTTATGACAAACACACGTCGACTTTCGACCATTGCGATTTTATCAGCTATTTCATTTGTGCTGATGTACTTTGACTTTCCGCTCTTGCCAGCGGCGACCTTCCTCAAGATCGAGTTTAGTATCTTGCCAGTCCTTGTGGGCTTGGTGGTCATGGACTTGCCTGCTGCTCTAGGGATTCTCTTGTTGCGATCACTCTTGAAGTTGCTTCTGAATAGCCAAGGAGTGAATACTTACATTGGCTTGCCAATGAATATCGTAGCCTTGGGAGTTTTTGTTATCGCTTTTGGTTTGATTTGGAAAAAGGAACGTAGCACCCTTCGTTTCCTATTAGCATCTCTAGCGGGGACTATTGGATTGACTTCTGCCATGTTGGTTCTCAACTATGTCTATGCGGTTCCTTTGTACGCGAAGTTTGCCAACTTTGATATTGGAAAAATTTTGGGACTTTCCAACTACCTAATGACTATGGTATTACCTTTTAACTTGATTGAGGGTGTAATCTTTGCCGTTTCATTCTGGTTGTTATACGTCCTCTTGAAACCAACCTTAAAACATTATGAGAGATAAACAAACATTTTTAATGAAGGGCAGTTTTGCCCTTTTACTTTTCGTCCTTCTTGGCTATATGGTTAAGTTCTATCCTGAAACGCTGGTCGGTTTTGATCAACCGATTCAGACTGCTCTTCGTGGGGACTTGCCAGATTATTTGACAGTTCTATTCCGAGCCCTTACACGCCTGATCGATATCCCAGTAATCATCACCTGGGTTGCCATCGCAGCCTTTATCTTTTATCGTAAGCAGTGGAAGATAGAAAGCTACTTCATGGCGGGTAATCTAGCCTTAGCCGGTCTTTTAATCGTGACCTTCAAAAACATCTACCAGCGTCCACGACCAGCTATCTTACATCTGGTAGAGGAGAAAGGATTTTCTTTTCCAAGTGGCCATTCTCTGGCTGTAACTTTGATGGTAGGGACCTTGATTGTCATTCTCAGTCAACGGATTAAAGATCCGGTTTGGAGAAAAATTGTGCAAATCGTCCTTGGGGTCTACCTAGTCAGTGTGCTTCTATCTCGGGTCTATCTGGGAGTTCACTACCCATCAGATGTTCTTGCCAGTTTCTGTGTGGGCTTGGGAGTCTTGTTTATCGAATTTCCTTTTTATGACAAGCTTCGCTTCCAATGGCGATTTAAAGGAAAGCAGAAGTGAGATAGGTCTTGCAAGAATGGTAAAAATCTGATAAACTAAGTAGTAATTGAATAGGAATCCGCAAGACTAGTAACTCAAGGGAAGTATATCAGGGAGGAGAGCCGTGACTGCAAGCTCTCTATATGAAAGCTGGGTGAATTCACTTGCGCATGGATTTAGAAATGAAGGTCTGACTTGTCAGATGAAAACGGATGGTACCGCGTGTCAACGCTCCGAGTGGAGTTTTTGGCATGTGGTTTTCTTTTTATCTACGAGAGACTGATGGAGGAATTATGTCAACTATTGAAGAACAATTAAAAGCGCTTCGCGAAGAAACGCTGGCTAGCTTGAAGCAGATTACTGCTGAAAATGAAAAAGAGATGCAAGATTTGCGTGTCTCTGTCCTTGGTAAAAAAGGGTCGCTTACTGAAATCCTCAAAGGGATGAAAGATGTCTCTGCTGAGATGCGCCCAATCATCGGGAAACATGTTAATGAAGCTCGTGATGTTTTGACCGCAGCCTTTGAAGAAACAGCTAAGCTCTTGGAAGAAAAGAAAGTTGCAGCTCAACTGGCTAGCGAGAGTATCGATGTAACGCTTCCAGGCCGCCCTGTTGCGACTGGTCACCGTCATGTTCTCACACAAATAAGTGAAGAAATCGAAGATATTTTCATCGGGATGGGTTACCAAGTCGTGGATGGTTTTGAAGTGGAGCAAGACTACTACAACTTTGAGCGTATGAACCTTCCAAAAGATCACCCAGCTCGCGATATGCAGGATACTTTCTACATCACAGAAGAAATCTTGCTTCGTACTCACACGTCTCCAGTTCAGGCGCGTGCGATGGATGCTCATGATTTTTCAAAAGGTCCTTTGAAAATGATCTCACCAGGACGTGTGTTCCGTCGTGATACGGACGATGCAACCCACAGTCACCAATTCCACCAAATCGAAGGCTTGGTTGTTGGGAAAAACATCTCTATGGCTGACCTTCAAGGAACGCTTCAGTTGATTGTCCAAAAAATGTTCGGTGAAGAGCGTCAGATCCGTTTGCGTCCATCTTATTTCCCATTCACAGAGCCATCTGTTGAGGTGGATGTTTCTTGCTTCAAGTGTGGTGGAGAAGGCTGTAACGTATGTAAGAAAACAGGTTGGATTGAGATTATGGGGGCCGGTATGGTTCACCCACGTGTCCTTGAAATGAGTGGTATCGATGCGACTGTTTACTCTGGATTTGCCTTTGGTCTTGGGCAAGAACGTGTCGCTATGCTCCGTTACGGAATCAACGATATCCGTGGGTTCTACCAAGGCGATGTCCGCTTCTCAGAACAGTTTAAATAAGATTGAAACCTAAAACACAGTCCTATACAGTCCTAGTTATTTTCTCTTGATGAGAATGGTGAGGACTGACTCGAAGAAAAAGAAAGGAATTGAAAAGGTCTTATTCGGTGAGATCTTACAATCAGAATTATGCTTGTATCTTATAAATGGTTAAAAGAATTGGTGGACATTGATGTGCCA